>CALJAA010000205.1 GCA_938028465.1 uncultured Granulosicoccaceae bacterium
GCTGAGCTAAACGCTCACTTGCTACAACTAGCTCTTGAAAACGCCAAGCTTCAAGTAAACGATGGTGCGCCCGCCATGAGTGATTCAGCGCTTGAAACCCTAGCTAACGAATACATGCGCTTAACGTTAGTATTCAAACGAATGGAACGAAAGGTTAATCGTGACATTCTCAACTCGATGCTTAAAGTGTCACCTCTTACTGCGGATCAATTGGGTGATCAAAAGTTGGTTGAAAAATTTGGCGAATCATTGCTAACGCATCTTAATAACGAGCTAGACCCAACATCACAGTATGTAGTGGATACGCCTGTTAACGATGACCCAGAAGGTGAGTCTCAATACAGCGTGCGGTTTAGCCGTCGCGTATACGGTAACGATTATGAAGTTTTGCTTGACCCAGCCTTCTTCAAATCACCGGACTACGGCACACTCACTAGCTTGTCTACTAAGCTAGACGGCATGTTAGGTGAGGGCGCTATTATAAAACGTGGTGAGCGTGAACTGGAGTCGAGTTCGTTTCAGGAAATCATGGAATGGTTGCTTGCTGAATCAGAACGTGGCTTAACGATCTCGCGATATAAAGGCTTGGGCGAGATGAATCCGGAGCAGTTGTGGGAAACCACCATGGATCCAACACAACGTCGCATGCTGCAGGTCAGTATTGAAGATGCCATTATTGCAGATGAAGTGTTTGATACATTAATGGGCGATCAGGTTGAACCACGCCGCGAGTTTATTGAACGCAACGCACTGTCAGTGTCTAACCTAGATATATAACAATCTGGAATACCCAGGATCTTGGCTAATTAGTTTTTTTAATTAGCCAAGATTTCACTACACAAGGTATTCCTCAGATTGACTGTGCAAGGATTGTAATCAGTAGCCTTTACTTTATATAGGTAGAAACAACACTACCGAAATCACTCATTGTGTTCCGCCAATTTTTAGTAGGTAGCTTATGAAACAGCTAGTTAACCGTCCTAACTTCAGCGATATTGATTACAGCAAAATCGAACAACAACTCCAGCAACTCATAGAAGATTGCCGCTCGGTTGTTAAAACCGTACAAGAAATCGATACTCCTACTTGGGATAACTTCATTCAACCTCAAGAAGAAGCCCACAATAAGCTCGATATTTTCTGGTCACCCGTTAGCCATTTAAATGCGGTATTGAATAGTGATGAGCTACGCGAAGTGTATAACGGTTGCCTGCCAAAACTCAGTGAGTTTTATACTGAGCTTGGCCAAAACAAAGCTCTTTATGAAAAAACAGTTGCGTTAAAGGCATCAGCTGGTTTTGCTGATTTAAACCAAGCACAGCAGCAAGCTATCGAAAACGACTTACGTGGTTTTCAACTAGGTGGTGTTGCACTTAACGACAAAGACAAAAAGCGGTTTAGTGAGATCGCTCAAGCGACCTCAAAACTAACCACTAAGTTTTCAGATAACGTGCTGGATGCAACCACGGCATGGGAAAAGATCATCACCGATGAAAGTGAATTAGATGGTTTGCCTGAATCAGCCAAGGCTGCAGCAAAGCAGAGAGCAAAGGAAAAGGGCAGTGATGGTTGGCAACTGAATTTAGATTTTCCGGTTTACTACGCTGTGCAAACGTTTGCGACCAATCGCGAACTCCGTAAAGAACTCTACACCGCCTACAGCACGAAAGCGTCAGACCAAGGCCCACATGCGGGTAAGTACGACAACAGTGTAAATATGGAAGAAATACTTAAGTTGCGTGCGGAAAAAGCGGCGTTGCTCAATTATGATTCCTATGCTGATCTCTCTGTTGTGACCAAAATGGTTGAATCACCACAACAAGTCTTGGATTTTTTAACCGATTTAGCCAAGCGTGCCAAACCTATTGCCACAAAAGAAATTGCCGAAGTCAAAGCCTTTGGTAAGGCCAAGTGTGGCATTGATGACCCACAAGTGTGGGATATGGCATTTATTAGCGACAAGCTTAAACAACAAAACTACGCCATCTCCGATGAGGATTTAAAGCCGTATTTTCCGGCTGATAAAGTCATACCAGGTATGTTTGATGTAGTAGGTAAGTTGTTTGGTATCACTATTGCGCCAACTGATAACGTTGATGTTTATCATCCTGATGTGAAGTGTTATTCAATCACAGATAGTAACGGTGTAGCACGTGGTGATTTTTACCTTGATAACTATGCCCGCGAAAATAAGCGCGGTGGTGCTTGGATGGATACCTGCACGAGTAGGCAACGAATAGGGCAGGGTGTACAACTGCCGATTGCTTACCTTACTTGCAATCTAACGCCGCCAGTAGGAGATGACCCAGCGTTGTTAACGCATATGGAAGTCACGACGTTATTCCATGAGTTTGGTCATGGCTTGCATCATATGCTCACTCAAATTGATACTGGTGGTGTGTCAGGGATTAGTGGTGTTGAATGGGATGCTGTTGAACTCCCCAGCCAATTTCTAGAAAACTGGTGCTGGGAACGCGAATCGATCGATATGATTAGTGGGCATTACCAAACAGGCGCACCCTTACCTGATGACCTACTCGATAAATTACGTAAAGCCCGTAACTTTCAATCAGCCATGCAGCTATTAAGGCAGATGGAGTTTTCCTTGTTCGATATGCAACTGCATTTGCAATCAACGCCCACTCAATCGGCTGATATACAAGCGGTAATTGATACGGTACGTAGTGAAGTTGCTGTCATGAACTACCCAGAGTGGATGCGGTTTCAACATAGCTTCTCTCATATCTTCGCAGGTGGCTACAGTGCGGGTTACTTTAGTTATAAATGGGCAGAGGTGTTATCTGCTGATGCTTATGCTCGCTTTGAAGAAGAAGGCATCTTCAATGCAGAAACTGGCGCAAGCTTTATGAACGAAGTATTAGCTATGGGTGGCTCGCGTAAAGCAATGGAATCCTTTGTCGCATTCAGGGGGCGAGAGCCCAATGTTGATGCCTTGCTTCGTCACACGGGCCTCGCAGCTTAACTATGCAATACAGCGATCTACGCGAATTTATTGATGGGCTTGAAAGCCAAGGCGAGCTCAAGCGCGTATCCATTGAGGTAGACCCTAACCTTGAAATAACCGAGATATGCGATCGTACACTCCGAGCCAAAGGGCCGGCGCTACTATTCGAAAACCCTAAGAGCGATATACCACTGCTAGGCAACCTATTTGGTACACCACGTCGGGTTGCAATGGGCATGGGTGAAGAAAATGTTGAAGCATTATCTGAAGTGGGCAAGTTGCTGGCGTTTTTAAAAGAGCCTGAACCACCAACTGGGCTAAAAGATGCTATCAGCACTCTGCCTAAATACAAAAAAGTATTGGATATGGCACCCAAGATGGTTCGCAATGCGGTGTGCCGAGAAGAGGTGTGGGATAAGGTCGATTTATCACGCTTGCCTATTCAAACCTGTTGGCCAGGCGATGCTGGCCCGCTGATTACTTGGGGTTTGGTGATAACCAAAGGTCCTAATAAAAAACGCCAGAACATGGGTATTTACCGGCAACAAGTGATCGGGCCTGACCGCGTCATCATGCGCTGGCTTGGGCAACGTGGTGGAGCGCTTGATTTAAAAGAGTGGCAAGAGGAACACCCCGGTAAGCCATTTCCCATAACCGTGATACTCGGTGCCGATCCCGCGACGATTCTTGCAGCTGTTACCCCAGTACCCGATACCTTATCGGAACATGCCTTTGCTGGTTTACTTAGGGGCAAACGTACACAATTAACAACCGGTGAGCTATCTGACCTACAGATACCAGCCTCGGCTGAATTTGTACTCGAAGGATTTATCTACCCAGATGATGTGGCTGACGAAGGCCCGTTTGGTGATCACACGGGTTACTACAACGAAGTGGATAGTTTTCCTGTGTTTACTATCGAGCGCGTCACTCACCGGCGTAATCCAATTTATCACTCTACCTACACCGGGCGGCCGCCAGATGAGCCCGCTATATTAGGGGTGGCACTGAATGAAGTATTTGTACCGTTGCTGCAAAAACAGTTTCCAGAAATAGTTGATTTTTACTTACCACCTGAAGGTTGTTCGTACCGTGTGGCGGTTGTGAGTATGAAGAAGCAATACCCTGGGCATGCTAAACGCGTGATGCTCGGTGTGTGGTCATTCCTGCGGCAGTTTATGTACACCAAATTTGTCATCGTGGTGGATGACGATATCAATACGCGATCTTGGGAAGATGTGGTCTGGGCTATGACCACACGTATGGATCCGGGCCGAGACACCACTATTATTGATCACACCCCCATCGACTACCTTGATTTTGCATCGCCAGTGTCAGGTTTAGGCTCCAAAATGGGAATGGACGCCACCAATAAGTTGCCGGGTGAAACCAATCGCGAATGGGGCCGAGCGATTGTTATGAGTGACGAGATTAAACAACGCGTTGATGATATTTGGGGCAGCATTTAACGTAACGTTTAGCGTGGTGCTCCAGTTGGAGTTTGTATTATGTTGGGTTCAGCACCCAAACTAACGCAGTCAAAACAGCTCTATCACCTTGCGCTTTCAGGTGGCGAATGCCTGTTATCGCGCGCTCACCCTAAGCTGGTCGAGTACATTGACTACTACTGGTTGTTGAACATACAAGA
>CALJAA010000206.1 GCA_938028465.1 uncultured Granulosicoccaceae bacterium
TCATCGAGATGCGCCACAGTTTCAGTTTAACTATTTATCTACTGACCAAGACAAAAAAGAATGGATCGAAGCGATTGCTAAAACCCGCGAAATATTCGCACAGCAAGGATTCGATGCGCTACGAGGCAGAGAAATTTCACCAGGTGACCACGTTCAAAGCGAAGCCGATCTTTTAGAGTTTGTGCGTAACAACGGCGAAAGCGCATACCACCCGTGTGGTACCTGCAAGATGGGCAACGATGATCAAGCTGTGGTGGATGGTTCTTTACGTGTGCACGGGATAGAAGGTCTGCGCGTGGTCGATGCCAGTATATTTCCTCATATACCGAACAATAATCTCAATTGCCCAACCATCATGACTGCAGAAAAATCGGCAGATATTATTAAGGGTAACCATCCTTAATATGCCTGTTTCAAGAAACCAATCAAACGATCCACTCCACGGTAAAACCCTTGAAGCCATAGTTACGACCTTAGTTGAACATTTCGGATGGGAGGAGCTAGCCGAACGAGTGAACACCAATTGTTTTAAAACCGACCCATCGATAAAATCATCTTTGAAGTTTTTGCGTAAAACTCAATGGGCAAGAGATGAGGTCGAGGCTTTGTATATTTCTATTGTTTGAATTTAGGGCTTTGGGTGCAACTTTGGACAGGTGGGTTGGATCGTATGTGTGGATTCCCACTTTCGTGGGAATGACGTTATCGGCCCTTCCACACTGGGTCGCGTTTTTCGGCAAACGCCTTGGCGCCCTCTAGATTATCTTCCGAGCCGTAAAGCACATCGACAGTTTTAAGTTGTCGCTGCGTAACGCGGTTCATCGCATCTTGAAATTTTGAACCTTCTGCATCTTGGATAATCTCTTTAATAGCGGCGTAAACTAAGGGTGGCCCTGAAGCTAATGTTTCGGCCATCTCCCAGGCTGCCTTCATTAAGTTTGCTTGTGGATGTATATGATTAACAAAACCCCAACGATGTGCCTCTTCAACATCTAACCAACGGCCTGTTAGTAGCATCTCCATGGCGATGTGATAAGGGATACGCTTCGGTAGTTTGATTGATGCGGCATCGGCCACGGTACCAGAGTTAATCTCGGGTAATGCAAAGCTTGCGGTGTCTGAGGCAAGAATAATATCAGCGGATAAAGCCACCTCTAAGCCACCACCACAACAAATACCATTAACAGCTGCGATTACGGGTTTGTGCAAACCACGTAACTCTTGCAACCCTCCAAAGCCTCCCACACCATAATCACCATCAACGGCATCACCACCGGCTGCTGCTTTTAAATCCCAACCAGGGCAAAAGAACTTTTCGCCTGCGCCTGTCAGAATTGCTACGCGCAAGCTGTCGTCATCACGAAACTCTGCGAACACTTCACCCATCTCGCGGCTGGTGTGTAAATCAATTGCATTGGCTTTGGGCCGATCTAGCGTGACCTCCAATATAGCGCCTTCTTTTTTAATTTTGATTGAGTCGCTCATGAATTTTCCTCTAGATGGATATCGCCGATGATTAAAGCATCTGCTGCAATAACTTGATCCGCTGTGCAAAGAAGCGGGTTGATTTCGAATTCGTTTAGTTTGCCAGCATTGTTTATAACAAACTGCTGGACATTCATTATGGTTTCAATAAGCAAAGGCCGATTAACACCATTGGCTCCACGGTAGCCATTTAGTATAGGTGCTATGCGCAATTTACTGAGTGCTGTTTCCACTGCTGTTTCAGATGCTGGTATCAGTAGTGATTGCGTATCCTGTGCTAATTCTGTTTGTACACCGCCTGCGCCTACAGTCAATAGATAACCATGGGCGGCATCATGAGTAACACCCACTAGTAGCTCAGCTACTATACCGACAATTTGCTCTTCCAATAGATAACCACTACTTTGCATAGCATTAAACGCGTCAATCAACGATTGCTCATCACCAATACCAAGTTGCACAGCGCCCACTTCACTCTTATGCGCAAATCCTTCACCTTTTAATACCAGTGGAAACTGCAAACCCTTAGCAGCTGCTAATAAGCCCGCTTTATTACTTACAGAAGCATTCAGCGGAACACTGATCATCGATTGCTGCAATAAACTCTTAGATTGAGCTTCAGTTAACGTACGACTATTATGGGCCACGTTACCCTGCAACACCGGCGATGGTGTGTCCACCATACTCATGCCAGCAACACTTGCTATAGCCCGTACCGCTTCATCAATTCCATGAAACGTCAGCACGCCCTTTTGTATCATCTTTTGGCAAATAGATTCGGGTAAATTTTCAGGTAAGCTGGCCACTAGTGCATAGGGACGCTTTGTTTCAGCAGCAGAATCAAGTATTGCATCTACCGTAATATCCCAATCACTCACCGAACAACGATCACTACGTGGAAAATCTATAATCAATATTGTTAAGTCGATGTGCGGGCCAGTCATCGCACTAAATACGTTTTTCATCGCATCATAGTTACGCCAGATATCAGTGTGATAATCAAGCGGATTAGCCAAGGCTGGTATTGGCCCGAGTTGTTCGGCCAACCGTGCCTTAGTATGTTCGTTCAACGGGGGAAAGCTAACACGTTGCTCAGACCCGTCTTGCTTGTTGGAGCCATTAGCGGCTTCCACCGCGTCAGCGATCAAACTCGCTTCACCACCAGAACAACTTAACGATGCTAAGCGCCCACCCATGCTATGACCATGCACATGCACGATTTTCAGTTGGTCAACAAAATCAATCAAATTGCTAGCTTGGTAAACACCTAAGCGCTCGAGTAATGCTTGCGAGCCTGCAGTGGTGCCAGCCAGCGATGCAGTATGCGATTGGGTAGCGGTTTGCGCTAACTCCGACTTACCGACTTTTAAGGCCACTACTGGCTTGCCTAAGCTATGGGCCTTAGCCATTAGGCCTTCAAAGGCTGCCACATCGCCGATGCCTTCTATATGCAAACCCAGGGCTGTTACGCGTTCATCATCAAGCGCTGCCTCACCAATACTGGCAAAACCCTGCTGAGCTTGATTACCCGTTGTGAGCAAATAGCCTACCGGCAAACCACGCTGCTGCATTGACAGGTTAATAGCAATATTGGAAGACTGAGTCAGTATCGCCACTCCACTATCTACCGGTATAGAGCCGTGTTGATCAGGCCACAAAGCAAACCGATCAAAGGCATTGATTAAGCCATAGCAATTGGGGCCAAGCACAGCAAGCTTGCCCGCTTTGTCTAATAACGTTTGTTGTAATCCTTCGGCTTGAACATCTGACGTCTCTTCAAATCCGCTGGCAAAACACACTGCGCCGCCGGCATGCAATGAATCGAGTTGAGCCGCAATCTCGCAAGTTAAAAAACGATTAACGCCAATAAAAGTAGCATCAGGGGCTTCGGGTAATTGATCGACACTTGCAAAGGTTGCTAAGCCACCTAGTTCATTTTTTTTAGGATGAACGGGCCATATGCTGCCCGCAAACCCAAACCGTTGGCATTGATCGATTACTGATTCGCACCACGCACCGCCACCAACTACCGCAAGGTGCTTTGGCCGCAGCAAACGAGCTAGTTGCGAGCTCATTAAGCACCCAGTGGGCGCAGCAGTTCGCGCGCAATAATATGACGTTGGATTTCGGACGTGCCATCCCAGATACGCTCTACTCTGGCATCACGCCAGAATCGCTCGATGGGTAAGTCATTCATTAAGCCCATACCACCAAACACTTGTAAGCTAGCGTCGGTAACTTTGGCAAGCATTTCAGATGCGTACACCTTTGCACTGGCAATTTCACGGTTTGCAGGCAAGCCTTGATCAAGCCGCCACGCAGCGGAAAGTGTTAACCAATCAGCTGCATCAATCTCAGTAATCATGTCGGCTATCTGAAACCCAACACCTTGAAACTTACCAATTTGTTGGCCGAACTGTTTACGCTCAGCCGCATAATTAAGTGCAAGATCAAAACAACGCCTAGCGCGACCCACACACATGGTGGCAACCGTTATGCGTGTGGCATACAACCATTCGTTCATCACAGCAAAACCGCCATCGACATCGCCCAACACTTGCTCGTCAGACAGGTAGCAATCATCAAAGTTAAGCACCATATTGGCGTAACCCCGATGGGATACCGATTTGTACCCATCACGCACTTCAAATCCAGGCGTGCCGCGATCCACTAAAAAAGTCGTAATACGTTTTTTTGGGCCGCGTGGCGTGTCATCTTCGCCAGTGGCAACAAACACAATAAAAAAATCCGCGTGATCAGCGCCAGAAATAAAATGCTTAGTGCCGTTGAGCTTCCAACCATCTTGATGCTTTACAGCAGAGCAATTCATACCACGCACATCAGAGCCAGCACCAGGCTCAGTCATGGCCAATGCATCCATTTTCTCGCCTTTCACAGCAGGTGTTAAGTACTTTTCTATCTGATCACCTTTGCACGCCATGAGGATGTTTTGTGGGCGACCAAAGAAGTGATTTAACGCCATGCTACCGCGGCCTAACTCGCGCTCAACCAATGCAAAATCGACATGCGATAAACCTGCGCCACCTACCGACTCCGGAAAGTTACAAGCATAAAAGCCCATCTCTAGCGTTTTCTCTTTAATACTCTGTGCAATGTCCTCCGGCACAGAACCTTCGCGTTCTACCTGTTCTTCAAATGGATAGATTTCTTTCTCTACAAACTGACGAACCGTTTTTACGATGAGTTCTTGTTCTTCACTTAAGCCAAAATCCATTGTCTTACACTCCAGGGTGAGGCAAATCAGCGTGAAGCTGTGCCAGCGCATTCAACTTATCGAGCACCTCGCCTTCCGGCTCACTGGATTTACGAGTTGTTAAATCGACATGTAACAGCATTTGCTCACCTGTGGCGAGTAGGCGATCATCATCAGACATCATCTGATGGAACAATCTTAGCTTCTTACCTTCACCCAGTAGAATCTGCGAAAACACTTTGATATTTTCATGCGCTAAGGTTTCTTCCATAAACTTAATATGGATATCAACAGTAAAGTAGCTACAACCGCTATCAATATAGGCTTCATCAACACCCATCATACGAAGCACGCTATCGGCAGCATCTGAAAACACTTGCCCATAACGGCTTTCATTCATATGGCCATTGTAGTCAGTCCAATCAATAGGGATAGTACGATTGATTGAATTAATCAGCTCACCCGTTGCGCCCTTAATATCAGGCTGTGTTTTTTGATCGTGATCATTAAGTAACTTACCCGCTCCCCAACCACGTGCTTTTAGCGCGCGCATCATGCCAACTAGATTATCGTCACGTATACGCTCCAACTCACGAATCGTGTGCATACCCGATTGTTCATCCGATTGGGTGGCAATTTTATCGACTAACTCGGTGGTCAGCTCTGGCACATCCATAAGCTTGGTCCAAGGCCATTCAAGCGCCGGGCCAAACTGTTCGATAAAGTGAGCCATGCCCGCTTCGCCACCTGCGATACGGTAGGTTTCAAACAAACCCATTTGCGCCCAGCGTAAGCCAAAGCCAAAACGAATGGCATCATCGATTTCTTGAGTGGTAGCAATACCATCTTTGATCAACCACAAGCCTTCGCGCCATACTGCCTCTAAAAAACGATCAGCAATATGGGCATCGATTTCTTTACGCACATGCAGCCCATGCATACCAATGCCTTGCAAAACGGTTTGTGCTTTTTTGATCGTATCCGCATTGCCCACCAACTCTGCCAACGGCAATAGATAAACTGGGTTAAACGGGTGCGCAACGATAATTTGGTCAGGGTTATCAGAATGCTCTTGTAGCTGTGATGGCTTAAAGCCTGATGTTGATGAACCAATAATCGCATCTTTACTACAACTAGCTTGAACGAGCTTAAGCACGTCGTGCTTGATATTTAAACGCTCGGGAACGCTTTCCTGAATCCAGCTGGCATCTCTTACTGCCGCACCAATGTCATCAGCCCAGGTTAAGGTACCCATTGTAGGTAGTGCATGCTCAGACAAGGCAGGTAAAGAACGCTTGGCATTCTTCATCACTTCATCAAGCTTCGCCTTAGCATCCGGTGCTGGGTCGTACACAACAACATCCCAACCCATCAGTAAAAAGCGCGCAGCCCAACCTCCGCCGATAACGCCACCACCTAATATTGCTGCTGTGCTCATCGAGGTGCTCGCTTAGTTAAGCCCAACTTCTTACGTACAGCATCGGGGCCAATCACCGTAGCGCCCATCGCTTCAATGATGGTGACAGCTCGCGTGACTAATGCTTCGTTAGTAGCAAGCTCACCCTTAGCAAGCCAAAGGTTATCTTCTAAACCGACTCGTACGTTGCCACCTGCCAATACAGCAGCAGCTACATAGGGTAGTTCGTTACGCCCAATTGAAAACGCAGACCACATCCAATCAGTAGGCACGTTATTAACCATAGCCATAAACGTGTTGAGATCATCTGGTGCTCCCCAAGGCACACCCATGCATAACTGCACCAAGGCTGGGCTGTCGAGCACGCCTTCATCGACCAATGTTTTGGCTAACCATAAATGGCCAGTATCAAATGCTTCGATTTCGGGTTTAACACCGAGCGCCGTCATCTGGCTGCCCATCGCGCGAAGCATGCCAGGCGTGTTTGTCATAACGTAATCGGCTTCGGCAAAGTTCATGGTGCCGCAATCGAGCGTGCAGATTTCTGGTAAGCACTCAGCTACATGCTCAACACGCTCGGTTGCGCCGACCATGTCAGTTGTGTTTGCCAGGGGCAGTGGCTCTTCCGCCGAACCAAAGATAACATCACCGCCCATGCCAGCAGTTAGGTTGAGCACAACATCAACGCTAGCATCACGAATGCGCTCAGTCACTTCTCTGAACATCTTGATATCACGAGAAGGTGCACCCGTTTCAGGGTCGCGTACATGGCAATGCACAATTGCGGCACCTGCCTTTGCAGCCGCTATGGCACTATTGGCAATTTGCTCAGGGCTTCGAGGTACATGTGGGCTTCTATCTTGTGTGGCGCCGGACCCAGTTACAGCGCAGGTGATAAACACCTCTTTGTTCATTTCTAGTGGCATGCATCACCTGTATTAGTTATCGCTATAGTTGGCGCTATTCTAGCGCCGCCAGTGATGGGAATGCTACCAGTTTGTTAGCCGCCACGGCGAGCTAAACAGGTCAATCTAGATCAGCAATAGTGGGCAGATCTGCACCATGTCGCGTGCACGTAATAGAGGCTGCCTTCAGCGCCCTATCTAAGCAATTAGCGAGATCTATTTCACCAATGCTAGAAACCGAGCCATCAGCCAAAGATTGACCCAGATGATGTAACAAGTAGGCCTGGAAGGTATCACCTGCGCCTACCGTGTCAACCACATCGACCTTATAGCCGCGGGAATGCTCTTCAGTGCCATTTTTGGAGTATGCCGAGCCGCCTTCTGGCCCGCGCGTAATAAACACGAGTTCGCTGCCTGCTTTTAGGCAGGCCTCAACAAATTCATCCTCAGCCCCCACGCCAAACAAACCGGCAATATCTTCGTCACTTGCCTTAACCACGCTCGCAAGCGATACAAAGTGTTGAAAGGTTTCTTTCCATACTTTAAGGCTGGGTTGTATTGATAAGCGTAAATTAGGATCGTAGCTAACCAGTGCTTTGCCGTAAGCTTGCTTTGCTAATTGCTTTAAAGCGCTCGCCGTGGGTTCAATCACGGTGCTGTAAGAGCCAAAATGTACAAACTTTATATGCTCTGGCAACGGATCCGGAAGCTCCGCTATTTGTAAGCCGGTGTCTGCTGCGCCTTCTAGATAGAATACATATTCAGCAGAGCCATCATCATTTTTCTCGATGATAGCTAAGGTTGTATTGCGATCCGTTTGCGGGCAAAGCGAGAGATCAACGTCGTTACTAGTTAAAAACGCTTTTAAGCGTTTTGCGTATAAATCATCACTGATTGGGCTTAAAAAAGAACTCTTGTTACCCAAGCGCGCTAAGCCAAAAGCGACGTTCATTGGCGAGCCACCCGGCCCACCATTTAGTGATATTTTTTCAGCCTGCGCACTATCGGCTTCGACAAATAGATCAAACAATGAATCACCACAGCTTAGGAACACAGGCTTAAACCTCAAGACGTATATCAGGCGTTATTATGCCGCAGATTCAATCCGCATGGATCATCGCCATGCTGCCAACTTAAGTAACCGCTTTACGGGCGTGAAATTCAGCCTTATCCCACGACTTAGCATCGACAATTTGCCGTATTTGCTCGACTGCCTGCAGGATATCGCCCTCATTAAGGTACAGCGGTGTGATACCAAATCGCACAATATCGGGCGCGCGAAAATCACCCAACACGCCATCAGCAATCAATGCCTGCATTAGCGGGTAACCGTAATCACACGTAAACGATACTTGAGAACCGCGTTTATGTGGATCGGATGGCGATGCCAATGTTAACGACGGGCACCCTTTTGCCATCTCTGTAATGAACAATTCGCTGAGCTCAATTGAACGAGCGCGGACATCATTGATGTCAATGTCATCCCATATATCAAGCGCAGCATCGAGGCTGGCCATCGCCAGCACGGAAGGCGTACCCACGCGGAACTTACGAATGCCCACTGCGGGTTGATACGCTGGCTCGAATGCAAATGGCTGCGCATGCCCAAGCCAGCCACTCAAAGCAGAACTGGCGGTTTCAATCAAATGAGGCGCAACATAAATAAACGCTGGCGAACCCGGACCAGCATTCAGAAATTTATAGGTACAACCAATAGCAAAATCTGCGTTGTTGGAAGCTAGGTCAGTTGCCATAGCCCCTGCCGTATGAGCTAAATCCCAAACGGTTAGTGCCCCTACATCATGTGCACGCTTTGTTAAGGCCTTCATATCGTGCAAACGCCCAGTGCGGTAATCCACTTGGGTTAGCATCAACACGGCTACATCTTCGTCTAACGCATCCATAACCTCTTCTGGATTCACTACGCGAAGTTCATAATCGCTGTCTAATAGATTGACCAAGCCGCCTGCCATATACAGATCAGTTGGAAAATTACCGTTGTCACTAAGGATCACACGACGCTTAGGGCGTAACGCCATTGCCGAGGACAAAGCCTGAAATACTTTGATCGATAAGGTATCGCCCGTTGTGACGGTGTCAGCTGCTGCACCAATAATGGGGGCTAGGCGATTACCCAACTTATCGGGCTGATCCATCCAACCTGCATTGTTCCAGGCTTTCACCGCCATCGTGCCCCATTCAGCTTCAATGGTATGCAGCACCCGCTTGGCAGCACCTTTTGGCATTAGCCCAAGGGAGTTTCCAACTAAGTAGACTTGGCCTTCCGGGATCACAAATTGTTCGCGGGTTTTATCAAAGTTACTCAATGCGATACATCTCTTGGTTAGGCACTTTACTATGGGCTTCTAAACGTACTGGTTACGTTCTCTATTTACGAACGGTGCCTTCATCTTCGTTTAGTTTGCGTTCTAACCATCGCACGCATTGGCTGATAATCAAAATGATGACCAGATATTCCAATATTAATACCGTGTAGATTTCAAGTGCGCGGTATTCAACTGAGTTTAGCTCTTTTGCACGACGTGTAAGCTCTTGCAAACCGATGACCGACACCAAAGAAGACATTTTTATCATGTAGGCAAATTGATTACCCAGCGCGGGCAAGATGCGACGTATAGCTTGAGGTAACACAACATGCCACATGGTTTGAAAATAATTCAAACCAACTGTTCTGCCCGCTTCCGCTTGCCCTTTAGGTATCGATTGAATACCCGCTCTAAATATTTCAGCTTCGAACGCACTATCTGACAGAGCCAATGCGAATACACCTGCCCAAAAGTAATCGAGTTGCCACCCGGCGATTTCGGGCAAACCGTAGTAAACCCAAAATATTAATGGCAACAACGGAATAGACCGAATGATTTCTACGTAGAGCATATTTGTTCTGCGCAGTGGTTTGTTTTTAGCGATGCCCGGTATGGCTATCAGTAAGCCAACCGTCATAGAGATTAGCAAGGCCAGTACCGACATGCTTATCGTATTCCACGTGCCATTGATCAAGAATTGAAGGTTACTGCGCCCGGCTTCTGTAAATGGTGATACTACATACCATTTGATGTTGTCACTTCCACAGCCACTCAAAAACAATGCGGCAATTATCACGCAATGTGTTTTACAAACTTTGTTCAATATTCGATTGCGTAGTTGATTCATATCGATCACTTCGATCACGTTAATCAGTGCGATAAAATCTGATTGAGAAACTGCTGGCAACGCTCAGTTTGCGGTGACTCAAAAAAGGTGGTTGGAGGCCCTGTTTCTACAATTTTACCCTCATCCATAAACACCATGGTGTCAGCCGCTTTACGAGCAAAGCCCATTTCGTGCGTAACCACTACCATCGTCATGCCATCTTCGGCTAGTTCCAACATCACATCAAGTACTTCAG
>CALJAA010000207.1 GCA_938028465.1 uncultured Granulosicoccaceae bacterium
GGGTCAACACTAATGCAATGACCGCCCACCAGGCCTGGGCGGAAGGGCAGAAAATTCCATTTGGTACCGGCGGCTTCGAGTACTTCTAATGTGTCGATACCCAGCTTGTCAAAAATGATCGCCAGTTCGTTGATTAATGCGATGTTCAAATCACGTTGTGTGTTTTCAATGACTTTGGCAGCTTCTGCCACCTTTATGCTACTAGCTAGGTGCGTACCAGCTGTAATGATGCGTTTATAAAGTTGATCAACCGCTGTCGCGACTTCAGGGGTTGAACCCGCCGTAACCTTCATGATGGTACTGACGCGATGTTCTTTGTCACCAGGGTTAATTCTTTCAGGGCTGTAGCCTGCAAAGAAATCGACATTAAATGTCATGCCTGATTGAGCTTCGAGTATCGGTACGCAGACTTCTTCAGTTGCGCCTGGATATACCGTTGATTCGTAAATCACCAATGCCCCTTTTTGCATCACGCGTCCTATGGCCTCGCTAGCTTTTATTAACGGTGTGAGATCAGGTTGTTTATGGCTGTTGATAGGAGTGGGTACTGTCACAATAAACACTTTGCAATGGGCCAGATCATTGATATCGCTGGTGGCGCTGAAGTGGGTCGCCTCACTTAGCTCTTCGCCAGACACCTCCAGGGTGCGATCAACCCCGGCTCGAAGCTCGTCAATCCGATCGGCATTGATATCGAAACCGATGGTTGGGCTGGCCTTGCCGAACTCTACCGCCAGCGGCAAGCCGACATAGCCTAGGCCAATGACAGCTATTACATCGTCTTTACTGATATCAAACATAGTTTGCTCGTACTTGGGGTAGCGCTTAATTGGATAATTTCGCAGTGCGGCAATTATACGGTATATGGCGACGGCGATATGTCGGCGAATTCTCACTGGAATCGAAACATTGCTAACAATCATGGCTGGCGTTTCAATGCCAACGGTTAGTGTGTCAAGTTTACTGACAATAATTTGAACCCCGTCACATCACGCAGCTTAAAGCGGCCAGATGATAGAGACTTCGTGTGCTTTCTCGCGATTGTTTTGTATCAGGCGATTGTCAAGTTGCCATAACACCACTGCGACCAGCATCAACGTTGACAACGAAATAATCAGCAAATGCAACCAGCTGAGATTAAATGTCGACGCTTCGCTACCCGTGCTGGCCGGATTCAACGTTTGATTACTTTTCGAGGATGAATGTCGTGGCACACTACCCAGATGTTTGTGGTACTCGCTCAGCAGCTTGTAGGCGCTAGTTATCTCAATGAACCTAGCGTGAGCATCGCGGCTTGAGTCTCCTTGATGACGATCAGGGTGCCATTGCTGTACCAACTGGCGATATTCCTTTTGGACGTCGTCCCAACTGCTGTTTTCAGAAACTTGAAGCAGCTCGAGGCTACGATCCAATTCGGCTCGTGAGGCGGGCATGAGGGGTCCTGGTCCGTACTTGCTTGATAAATATCGGCATTGGCCGCTGTTAACTGAAGTGAAGTTAAATTTTGTAATTTGAATTTGTTAGATATTTGTTTGGAAATCACTGGGAAATGGCTGGGGAGTAGCTAGAAATTGCTGCAGTATGAGCAACCGCTGGCTTACAGTTAAGAGAAATGTGGAGTAGTTGATTTAGGTGGGTACGTTTAAGTTTTTCAATATGCACCTAAGAGTGCCGTTTTTGCTGCTGGCGTTGATCGAGTTTTTTATCTGCGTTATAGCGGTATATGTAGCGATATATGTGCGCTTTGATGGGCAAACAACGCTATCAACAAAGTACTTTGATTCTCCCGTAATTTCAGCAATCCTATTTGGCTTGGTCATGCCAATCACGATGATGGCCATGGGCTTGTATCAAAGTCGTTTTCGTGGCGGGATCTTGGGCGTCTTTCTACGCTCGATAATCGGGTTTATGTGTGGCGCAGCTATTCTTGCCTTCATCTTTTATATCATTCCTAGTCTCTATCTTGGTCGTGGCGTTTTTGGTATTGCGTTGCTAGTTGCGTTTTTTATGGTTGGCACCATCCGCCCGATGTTTTTCTACTACGTTGATAAAGACATACTAAAAATACGCGTTTTGGTGCTTGGAGCAGGCGAAAAAGCGGCTCTAATTCAACGGCGTATGCGCCGTAGAGTAGATAGAAGAGGCTTTCGAATAGTAGGCTATAAACCGCTTAAAACAGACGAAGCCATGTCAGTAGATGCGGCACTTGTCGTGAGCACGGAAGACCAAAGCTTATTGGATTATTGCAATGAAAACGCGATCGATGAGATCGTTGTCGCTGCAGATGAAAGGCGTAATGCGTTGCCACTGGATGAGCTATTAGAATGCAAGCTCTACGGTTTAGAGATTCTTGAATTGCTCAGTTTTTTCGAACGTGAGCAGGGCAAATTGCCGATGGATATTCTACGCCCGGACTGGCTTATTTACTCTGATGGTTTTGATCGCGGTGCATTTCGATTTATTTCTAAACGAGTCTTTGACGTTGTAGCTAGCCTATTAATTTTGGCGATTACATGGCCGTTTATGCTGCTAGCTATGCTAGCGATAAAGCTAGAGGAAGGCCTTTCTGCACCTTTGTTTTATGAACAGGTCAGGGTTGGGTTTCAAGGCAAACCGTTTGGTGTGTTGAAGTTTCGTAGCATGAGTACCAACGCCGAGAGTGATGGTGTCGCGCAGTGGGCTACCAAAAACGATACTCGCGTAACTCGTGTTGGCCAACTTATGCGGACAACGCGCATCGATGAACTGCCTCAGATACTCAATGTGTTGCGTGGAGACATGAGTTTTGTGGGCCCGCGGCCTGAGCGGCCTCAGTTTGTGGAGCAGCTTGCACAGACGATTCCGTACTATCGAGAGCGGCATGCTGTAAAACCTGGTATCACGGGTTGGGCGCAAGTATGCTATCCCTATGGCGCTTCGTTAAAAGACTCCATGCAAAAACAGGAATTCGACCTGTATTACATCAAAAACCACACGATCTTCTTGGATATGTTGATTCTCTGCCAAACGGCGGAAGTTGTACTTTTTGGCAAAGGTGCGCGCTAGTTATCATTCGTTGCACATAACTGTATCAAAATAACGAAATTGCCTAGGTTTAACGAAAGACGTCCTGCATTAACTTGTCGCCCAGCCGACCTTGTGCAGTATTGTTGAGTATTGCTCCGCGATTGCTTTGCTTTTTGATACTGTCGGATTTTGGTAGAAACTCGCTAGGTTTAGTGTTTTTTAGCACTTCACGAGCTTGTTCAATGTTGCGTTGACGTATTTGCATATCCAATACAAACATGAGTGCCAGTGAACCGATTATCAAAACGCCTGCGAGCGCGGTCCATGCCAATGGTTTAGCTGTAATGAAGAAGCTTTTTTTGTTTTTACCATTGTTTAATATTTTTAAATTAGGTTCTAAATCAACGACTGATTCAACTCTCTGATGCTTCTTTGGAACAGGTGGGGCAGTCGATGAAACGCGATTAAGTTCGAATGGTAGGCGATCGTTTTGGCGATAGAAGGTACGTAAATTATTGAAAGATTTGGTTAATTCGATGAATTGTTTTTGAGCATGGGCGAGCTCCCTTGGTCGTTGAGCATAACGATCTGGGTGCCAGTGATGCACAAGCTTTCGATAGCTTGATTGCGCATCGTTCCAACTAGCGTTCTTGGCTAGTTGTAAACTTTCGTAGTCACGAAGAAAATCGTTTGCCACCAATGTCTCCAAGGCTTCAACTTATGGGCTAATATTGCGTTGCCGCGATACTGTGAGGCTTGTTTTACTAGCTGTATATACTCAAGTCTCTGATTCAATTGTAAATTGGTACTAAAACCAGACCTACCGCAAAGTATTTCAGTAGGTGTGTGTCTATTCTACAGCGGTGCTGCGGGGTACATGAGAATATTGGTGGCTTTTTGAGCTTCTGATCAAGTTTGATTAGATTAGATTAGATAGGTCACATCGTAACTGAAGCGCAAAACGAAAAATCGGTGCATGGATGCAACTTATAAAAACGAACATACGAACATAGATGTGTTGAGACTCAAAATGAGCATGCTTAGAATACTTTTGATTTTGCTACCAGCCTTGCTAATCGGTTGTGGTGGCACAGGCGGATATTTAGCGCCTGAAGATCGCCCACCCGAGTCAGCACCCGGTGCTGGAGCCCAATATCGCCTAGGCGAAGGTGACGTCATTACTGTCAGTGTTTGGAAAAACCCTGACTTATCTGTCAGAGTGCCTGTTAGGCCTGATGGTTATGTATCGGTACCATTAGTGGGTGACGTTCTTGCTGGTGGTAAGATGCCAAGCGAAATCGCTCGCGATACAGAGACAAAACTTCAACAGTTCATCCGCACACCTCGCGTTTCGATAATAGTTGAAGAACTCAACAGTGCTGAATTTCAAAATCGCGTACGCGTAGTGGGTGGTGTCGCGCAGCCTCGAAGTATGGGTCACCGCGCCGGTATGACAGTCCTTGATCTAGTGCTTGATGCTGGTGGTCTAAACGAGTTTGCATCAGGAGAATCAGCAAAGCTATATCGCACGGTTGACGGAGTGCCGCAGGTGTATCCTGTATACCTTGATAGCATCCTTAAAAACGGTGTGCTCGATACCAACTACATGTTGGCACCGGGTGACGTCATTTCAATTCCCGAACGTAGATTCTAGAAGATGAGTAATATCACTCTAGACGAGATGGGTCCGCTACTACGCAGAGAAGCAACTGCGCGGCTTGGCACTCTGTTGGCGATATTTACGACTGTTGCCATGGTGTTTCTAGTATTGGCGTTTACATGGCAAAACAAATATGCATCTTTTGTACAGTTGTATGTAGATGATTCAAATATCATTAAGCCCATCCTTGATGCAGAAACTGGATTATCTTCTGATCAGGCAAACGTCGCTAGAGAAGAATTATTCAGCGCAGAAATCATGGATCGCGTTTTAGATGAAGCGGGTTTAGTACCAGAAGGTACATCTGCAGTGGCACGAGCTCGCATTAAAAATAAGGTTATCCAAAATACGGTCATTGGCAATATCAATAACCAGCTGATCGAAATAGAATATAAGCACGCAGATCCACGGGTCGCGTATGAAACAGTCAAGCTGTACGCCGATCTCTTTTTAGCCAAGACTATGCGTTCGTCGGCAGCTGAAACCAGTGACGCATTTGACTTCATCATTGACCAGGTCGAAACCTACCGTGATCGTTTGGAGGATGCGGAAAGACGTCTCGAGAGTTTTAGAAGCCAGTACCCGGGCGTTAGTGCCACAACTGATGGCAACGTTGATGCGCGAATCATTCAGTTGCGACGTCAACTTGAAGAATCAGAACTGCAATACACCAGCGCAAATCAACGACGGATCAGTCTCGAGCGTGAGCTAAATTCTGAATCCTCGACATTGGCACAAGATTATCAAGCAGGCCAGATACGCTCTCAAGTTTCTGCCTTGCAATCACAGATGGACGTGTTAATGCTGACTTACACGGCCGACTACCCTGATGTTGTCAAAATACGTCAGCAGATAGCAGACTTAACAGAGCTTGCTGTTAACGGTCAAACCCGGGCTCAGCAACGGCAAGAATCTGGTGGAAGTTCGAGTTTTAATTTGGGTGGTACTAGCTACAGTGGTGCTAACAACCTAAGCCCGGTATATCAGCAGTTACGTTCTGACTTAGCGCGTACAACAGCAAACGCTGACTCAACCCGATCGCGTATTGGTCAGCTTAAGGTCATGCTGGACAAAGAAATCAAGCGTGCAGCTCAGTCATCTCGAGTAGAGCGACAGCTAACTGAGCTTTCTCGCGACTATCAAATCAATAAAGAACTCTATGAAGATCTACTACGACGCCAAGAGAGTGCTCGACTATCCATGAGCTTAGGTGCTGAGAAACAGGGTGTGTTATACCGTATACATGAGCCAGCGTTTTATCCGATTTTACCTACAGGAATGCGCTTTTCTCATATCGCCACAATTGGTTTCATCCTTGCGGCGCTATTACCGATAATATACCTCATCGTGTTTCTGAAAGTAGACCCCAGAATACGCACAGCATCAGCTGTAACTGAATTACTAGAACTGCCGTTATTAACGACCGTACCGCACATGGCTCAACCCGATGAGAAACCTGGCTTTTTTAGCCAACCTCGAGTTGCGGCATTCACGGTATTTGCGGTGGTAGGCTTATATATTGGAGTGGCAGTACTGAGGTTCGTACTTACTTCATCTGCGCAAGGAGGAGGGATCGCATGACAGACCGAGCTAAAATCGCTAACGTACGATCAATCTTACAGCAGCAGCAAGGCAAGAGTGATCGACGCAACCTGAAATCTGCAGGTCGCTCAATGATTGCCTTGGGAAAAACAACAAGTGGTTCCAAGGAAGTAAAAAAGCTTAATGATTCGGTTAGCATTTCAGATCGCGCTCGCGCAGATCTTGCCAACATGGAAGACTCGAAGCTATTTAGTGATCGACAGCTGGACATGCTTGGTATCGTGCATCCGCGTTCGAAAGACCGACGCATGGTTGATGCAATGCGCCAGCTTCGTACCAAGCTGTATTCACTTCACCCCGAGGGTAACTTTTCGGTGTTAGTGAGCTCAGTAGTGCCAAAGGGCGGCGGTAGTTTTGTATCGCTCAACCTTGCATCCACTATTGCGTTTGATAAATCTAAGACATCTTTATTGGTCGATACCAATCTGCATGATCCAGTAGTCCATAAGCTACTTAAGCTGATTGGTCGCGAAAACCAATTTGGCCTAACGGAGTATTTAGAGCATCCCGATCTAGGTATTGATCAAATAGTTAGTCCGAGTGGAATACCGCGCATGCGTGTTATACCGATCGGCGAACAAGATGAAATGAGTGCGGAGCATTTTACGTCTGCGCGCTACAAGCATCTTATGCAGGATATAAAAAGTCGCTATGACAACCGCTACGTTGTAGTCGATGGCCCGGCAATGACAACATCAGCAGATGCACGGATTCTCTCTGATATATGCGATTACACCATTTTGGTTATTCCCTATGGTGGTGTAACTCCCGGCGTGCTTGATAGCGTCGTCGATGAAATTGATGAGAGTAAACTTGCTGGTATTGTTATCGATGATCAACCAGGTTAAAACCTACGCATTCAAGAGCCTACCAACCCTGCAGCATGCCCGAGTGCTCATGCTTTGTGGCGTTGGCGGTGCTGTTGTACTGACCTCTACCTATGTTTCGGCTCTTGAGCTCGGATTCGAAGCCTCGGTCACGGTTGAATCCTCCGATAACGTAGAGAGTGCACAAGCAGAATTCGAAGAATCTGGGCAACTGGGCTACGGTGCAATTGGCGTTTATGGCGAGCAAAGAGGCCGCGTAGTGCAGGGTGCTTTTAGCGCCAACATCGAAACCGAAAAAACCCTAAGCGATAGCGACGATGATTTTGATGCACTAACTAGTTTCATTGGTGCTGTGAACGTGGGAATTACGCCGCAATCGGTCAATTGGTACTTCGGTGATATCTTGGGTGTTGTGCGCCCTGATAATGCCGACCAAACGGTTGAAGTTCGTGATCTGCCACGTCGCAATGTTTTTGTTACGGGGCCATCAATCGATTTCAACACGGGTTCTTTTTCGAGCGCTAGCACCCGTTTGCTTTACGTACATCAATCAGATGAAGAGGGCGAGCTGGCTTCATTGCTTAACTTCTCAGCTGAATGGCGAAATCAAACACAGCGGGGCAACACCTTTGGCGTGCGCTTAGGTGACATCTATACCGATAACTCAGAGGTTCTCAATGAAGCTGATTTCAATCGGCTTAGCGCGGCGGCATTTTGGGCCCGTGAACGTGGGCGCAATAGTATTACGGCAAGTTTAGGTGCAACGCGTTACACCACAGAGGGCGATAGCGTGGCGGGCTTAAACGCAGGCCTAAGTTTTACTCATCTACTCGGCCCGGCGGAATCATATACTATTGCACTGTCCCGTGATCTACGAGATCAAACGCTAAACACGATTGAATCACTGATCGACGATGGATCAGGTGAAGAGCCAACTGACAGTGGTTTTTTTGAAGAAACCAGTTTGACTGCGAGCTACAGCTTGCAAGCCAATAACTCTACCTATGAGTTTGGTATCGGTGCATCGATGTCTGATTACAAATCACTTGGCTCTAATGTTAATGTGAACTTAGCTGATCAAGTACGCCCTTTTTTATATGGCGTATGGGCACGCGATTACAGTCCTCGTTTGCGATCTGAGCTTAGTGTTAACTATGAGCAAATCGATTTCGATAATCTTATCGACGAAACATCGTCGTTATCGGTAAGAGCCATGTTGGCCTACAGGCTAAGCCGTAGTTTTTCGGCTGAAGTAGGCTACATATTTGACCAAGCAGATGGCCTGCGTACAAGCATAGATAATGGACAATCAACGACTCAAGACATAGATGTCGTTGAGAATAGTGCTCGGGTTACATTACGTTGGGCACCGCCATCTCGTGCTAGTCAAGCACTAACCATTGAACTCAAATCGCTTCTCAATTAAATCAACTCGGTGAGCTTGTGACCAGCCAGTCTTCCAACGGTACTGGCAAACCACGCGTATTGTTTGTGGTAGATAGCCACTTTCCGGTAATCGGCGGAGCAGAGAGCCAGGCTTTAAAGCTAGCCGTAGCGTTACGCGAGCGTGGCGGGCATGTTGATTTTCTAACGCCTCAGCTAGATCAAAGCGATCCCCTGGTAGATACGCACTGCGGCTTTGCAATAAAGCGTTTTTCCTACCCACATGTCAGGTACCTCGGTACGTTATTTATGATGATAAATTTTGCCCGCTGCTTAATAGCCAGTCGGCGAGACTATGATTTTGTGCACATCCATATCACTCGCTATCTTAGTGCAACAGCTGGACTCATTCGGCCGTTTATCAAATTACCGATGATGACAAAGATATCTGGCTTTTTCGAATTTGAAGGTGGAGTGCTGGATATGAATGGTGGCTTCCAGCCAGTCAATTGGTTGTTGCGTAAAGCGGTCAGAAACATTGATTACGTTCATACCATTAGCCAGCAGACTCGTTCCAAACTGATTGAAGCTGGCTTTGCGGAATCACAAATACGATTTATTCCTAACGGTGTGGCTACGGGTGATATTCCAGCCGAATCCCCAAAACGCGAGCGCGTTGTGATTGGTTACTGTGGTCGTTTGCGGCATGTTAAAGGCGTCGATGTACTGATAGACGCTATCGCGCTGCTAAAGAAAAACAACCCTCAGCCGGATATTGAACTGCGAATCGCTGGCGACGGAGAAACCATGGATGAGCTGCGGCATCAGGTTGCGAAACTAGGGCTGATCGATACAGTGGTGTTTTTAGGTGCAATTAGTGACACGGCAACCTTTTACAACGGTTTAGACGTTTACGTTCAGCCATCATTTGCTGAAGGGTTACCCAATTCGGTGATTGAGGCTATGAATGCAGGTATGCCGGTAATTGCCAGTGATATTGGCGGTAATCAGGACCTTGTTATTGATGGTAATACCGGTTACTTATTTAAAGCTGGAGATGCCGAACTGTTGAGCAATAAACTAAACACTCTCTTAAGCGAACCCACGCAGCGCCTTTTGATGGGTAAAGCGGGGCGGATGCGAATCGAAGAGCACTTCGATATTGCCCAAGTAGTTGAGCAATTAGTGGATGTTTATAGAGGATGACAGTAGATGGCACGATAATCGATGGTCAAAGGAATGGATAGTAAAGTTGAATCAGTATATGTCACCGTGTCTATTGATACTGAGTGCGATCATGATGTTAATTGGGCACGCTCTAATCCATTAACATGTCACTCTATTAATCGTGGGTTGCCTGAAATTCTTCAGCCGGCTTTTGAGCAAGTTGGTGCAGTACCTACGTACCTGCTCACTATAGAAGTATTGGAAGATCTGGAATCGGTAGAGACGCTTAGAAATTTGAAAGGCAGTTTTGAATATGGTACGCATTTGCATGCGGGTTTTGTGGAACCTCAAAAAAAGCATTACAACTACGCGGGTGTTGACTGCCCGGATTTTCAATCTAGCTATCCACCAGAAATCGAGTATCAAAAACTTGCCACCATTACCCGGAAGTTTGAAAGCGAACTTGGGTACAAACCGACAAGCTTTAGAGCTGGGCGATTTGGTGCTTCTACGGACACCATTAATAGTTTGCAAAAGCTGGGTTATAAAGTGGATACGAGCGTGACACCAAAAATTAAATGGGTGGAACCCAATGGCGTTGTGGATTTTCGTAAAGCGCCGGAGCAGCCATACTTTCCTGGTGATTCAATTGTCAGTGTTGGTTCGCCTGCTGACAACCGCATCCTTGAGGTGCCGGTTACCGTTAAGCCCCCGCGGTTACGCCGACAGCCAAAATGGTTTCGCCCTTGGTTTGCTACGGTCGACGAAATGAAAGCCGTGTTTGAGTATCATCTTAAAATGTACGCTGATCAAAAAATTGTTACGGTAAACATGATGTTTCACTCGATGGAAGTTATCGAAAAGGCATCCCCGTATCCGCAAACTGCTGATGAAGTAAAACGGTTTGTGGATGATATGCAGCAAGTATTGCAATGGTGTGGTGAAGAAGGAGCACAATTTTGTGGTCTCTCTGATTTACACAGCATTTACCAAAATTAACGGCACTTCGGGCTACATACATTAAAGTGTCCGCCCCAAGCGCTATTGCGCACTTACGCAACTATGTTTCAGCCGGCTTGGTAGTCGCACTAGCCGGTTTAATTACATTCCCGTTGTTAACTCGAAGCCTGAGTGTTGTTGAATACGGCATAGTCGGGTTGATAATGTCCAGCCTGACTTTTTTGGTGGCACTTGGCAAGCTCGGCATTCAGCATTCAATTATTCGGTTCTTCTCCCAAGTTAAAAATAAAACGATTGAATTTTCATTAGGGCAGATGCACAGTACGGTGTCATCGCTGTTGCTGATGCTCGCCACCATTACAACCTTGCTCTGGTTGATTCTCGGTTATGTGGTTTTACCTTCAATCATTGACTATCCCCATATATCAAGGCTTGTGCTCATCGGAGCTGCGGTTATTTTTCTGCGTTTGATCGGAAGCGGTGTAACCAACTTTTTGAGAGCGCAGCAACGCAGCGGTATCGTTGCGACTGTCACACTAATTGCACGTTGCGTTTATGTCAGCTTGGTTGTATTGGCCGTTTTGTACACCGATGTTAGCCCCTTTCTCGCAATCCTTGCTCTGTTTGTCGCCGAGCTTATCGGTGTTTGTTATGCGGTGCGCTATTACCGGCCAAGCTTCGAATTTAGTATTTCAGATATATCAAGGCCTCTTGCAAAAGCCATGTTGTTATACGGCATGCCGCTGATGCTGCTGGAGTCAATTGGCTTGATCATGCGCCTGAGTGACCGATACCTTATCGGCGCGCTGTTGGACGAGCAGGCATTGGGGATGTACTCGGCCTCGTACAACTTTACCGCTTATCTTGATGTCATCTTATTGGTTGCGATGGCACAGGCGATTAAGCCCATGTATATGGATATGTGGGAATCTTCAGGTAGTGAGAAAACGCAGGAGTTTTTATCACGTGGCTTACATTTGTTTTTGTTAGTAGGTATCCCGTTTGTGGCAATCTTCTCTTTAGTCGGCCCGCATTTGTTGAATATCTTAGCCAGCCCTAAATACTCGCAAGGCTCGGTGATCATTCCGTTTGTAGCGATCAGTTATTTGGTGGAAGGCAGTGCCCATTTTTTAGCCGCCGGTCTGTTCATCCAAAAAAATACTAAGGTGCTGATGATTTGGAGCTTAATAACTGCGGTACTAAACATTTTACTTAATCTTATTATGATCCCAAAATTTGGCATCGTTGGAGCGGCTGCGGTGACGATGGTGTCTTACGTTGTTTTTATTGTTGGAGTTAGCCGTCATGCGTTTAAATATGTGCCGCTTGATATCAATTGGCGAACGCCAGCGATTGTGGCTGTGGTTAGCATAGTGGTGTATTTTTTAGGGTATCAAGTTAGCTACGGTAGTGATTTTGCTAGTTTCATCGCCAAAGGGCTGATAAGTACGCTTGCTCTTTCATTGTTGGTTGCCGGTATTGATAAGTTGGTACGCGAAACTGCATTGCTCATGTTTGCTCGGCTGTCAGCAAAACGCTAATGACTACCTTATTTATCATCATGGTGTTTTTCTGTATCTACACCTACATCTTGTATCCGATCATCATGCATATACTGGCTAAATGCAGGCCAGCTATAAAACCGACCCCGCCTAGGGTTTGGCCATCCGTGAGTATCGTGATTGCCTTGCATAATGAAGAAAAACATCTTTATAAAAAATACAAAAATCTGACATTGCTCGACTACCCGCAAGAGAAATTAGAATTTGTACTGGTATCAGATGGCTCCACGGATGGCACTCGGTCGGTGCTACAACAACTCGCATCTACGGATTCCCGTATTGTTGCTCACCATGATGCTAAAGCTGCAGGCAAACCGAGTGCGTTAAATGTAGCGCTAGAAAAAGCAACCGGCAAAATAATCGTATTTATGGATGCTCGGCAAACAGTTTCTGCCAATGCGATAAAAACGCTTGTATCTTATTTACAAGATCCAACTATAGGGGCAGTGAGTGGTGAGCTTGTGTTAGCTAACCCCATCCCCGGCAGTGCGAATGCTGCCGGAGGTGCCAGTAACGTTGGCTTGTACTGGTTATACGAAAAATGGATAAGAGAGAACGAAAGCCGTTGGTATTCCACCGCGGGCGCGACTGGAGCTCTGTATGCTATTCGTAAAAGCGACTATCGATCTCATGCTGCTGATGTTTTATTAGATGATTTTGATACCCCTGTTAAACTACTTAAAGAGGGCAAACGCACCGTGTTTGCTGCGAAAGCTAAGGCTTTTGATGTTATCGAAGCTTCATCTGATAACGAGTTTAAGCGTAAGGTAAGAACGCTCGCAGGAAACTTTCAATCATTCAGCAGGCAGGCTTGGTTGTTTAATATTTTGGAAAATCCTGTCTGGTGGCAGTTTCTATCGCATAAAGTGTTTAGATTACTAGTGCCTTACGCCCTGTTTGTTGCGTTTGTATCATCGTTGATGGGAGCTATGTTGGGTGGCCGATTTTTTTTAACAATGATGCTGGTATTTCAATTGGCATTTTATGGGATGGGTCTATTTGCCTTTATCACTAAGAGCCATAACAGCTTGTTGAATTTTGTAAAAGTGTTTTTACAGCTTAACGCTGCATCGGTATTGGGTGCTTATCAATATATTACGGGCCAAGCTGGCGAGCGCTGGAAGCAGTCATGAGCATTGTACTGATGTACCACGCATTATATGCAGACAACGATATTTCACTTATCGATAGTGACGATCTGCCTTACGCGGTGTCCGTTAGCGACTTCACCCAGCAGATGGAGTTACTTCAACGCTACACCGTTGGTATATGGTCTGACATAAAGCTGCCGGACATCATTATTACGTTTGATGATGGGCATATCAGTAATCACGATCTCGCGCTGCCGATATTGAAACAATTTGGATTCCACGCCTATTTTTTTATAACGAGTGGTTTCATTGGCGAACGTCGGGGTTTCTGTGAGCCAGTTCACATTTCTAATATGGCCGATCTGGGTCATGTAGTAGGGGCTCATGGGCAAACGCACCTATTCTTCGATGATCTAACACCGAATGCCGCTGAAGCGGAGCTGAGGGCTTGCAGCGCTGCGCTGAAGGATATAACGGGTGACGAGGTGCATTCCATTTCATTTCCCGGCGGTCGTTTTAACGACGATACAGTCAAGCTTTGCGATCAAACAGGCTTAAAACTGATGTTTGGCTCGGAATTTGGTGCGGTAAAGGGTGCAGCCGTAAAATCGACCTTAAAAGCACCTGATGTTATCAATCGTATCGCAATACGTCGTAACACCAGTTTGACCGAATTTAAACGCATAATTAGCCGGGACAAAAAATACTACATTACCCAAACTGCTAAGCACCAATGCAAGCTAGTGGTGCAGCGCATGCTCGGTAATAAACTTTATCATGGCCTCTACAGACTCCTTTCCAAACGCTAAGCCAAGTGGTCGTGGCAATCGTAAGATGCCACGAAAGACACTTGGCCGTAAAGCGGGCAGACGCAAGCAACGGTTGAAAGACCGACGGCAGAAGGTGCTGGATGCGATGGATAAGGGCTGGCCTGAGTGGAGTGGTCTAAAGCCCATCGTTTTGTTCTTGATGATCCCAGCAGCGTTCGCAATGCTAATTGTACTGACTGGTGGCCACTGGCCAAAGCCGCTTTTGTATTCGATAGCTGCCGTGTTGGGTGTGTACGTTGGTCTTAGTGCATTTACAGGTGTTGAGTTAATCTTGGCCTGTCTTCTACTGTATCTTCCATTTTCTTCAACCTACGCCATATCAATTGTGCCAGGCTTAAACGGCACCAATATGCTGGTATTGCTAGGTTTGTTTGCAGCTGTTGTGAGTGCACAAAGCAATCGACAGCCGGTTATTCCCTGGGCACCTGGTACTGGTCTGGTAGTCGCTTTTGGTTGCTGGAGTGCCTTATCAGGTTTTACAACGATTGCTCAACCCGGTGGTTTCAATTATTTGATCTACCACGAGTTGCTCAACTATAAGGCTTGGATAGATCAGTTTTTATTTTATTACGTTGCGATGTGCGCTGTGCGCAATACTGAAACCGCCAAGCGGGTTGTGTTGTACATGTGCCTTGGTTCGATCGTGCTGGTTCTGTACTCAGTGCCCGAGATGTACGATAAAATGGGTCGTTCATCAATTGATAAAAGCCGCATAGTCGGCCCGCATAAGCAGTCAAATAATTTTGGTGGTTTTGTCGCTTACACGCTGTTACCCGTTGGTGCGCTGTTTCTAACCTACATCAAAGATCTTCGAGCTTGGATCATCACGCCGTACTTTCTGATTGCGGCAAAGGTATTGATATCTACTTTTTCTCGTGGTGCTTATCTGGCTATAGCTGCGGGAGCGCTGTTTGCCACTTACTATAAGGGTAGAGGGTTTCTCATCATCATAGCCACGGTTGCCATTTCGGTGGTGTTGGTGTTCCCAAGCATCATACCGGGTTCGATTATGGCGAGAATGAATACCTTGGTAGCTGAACCAAAAAACACGGGGCGCGGAACAGAGGAAAAACTCGATAAGAGTTCAGAGAGCAGGCTTGTTCTTTGGCGGGCTGCCGCAAAAATGACGGTCGAAGACCCTATCCTTGGCAAGGGCTTTAAGGGATTTCAAGCGCTCAAATCGTTGTACACGGAGTACCCAGTAAAAGAATCTGACCCACATAACATGTATATGTATGTGTCCTCGCAGATGGGCTTGCCAGCTCTAGTGCTTTTTTTGTTGATTCTGGCCCATTCTTTTTTCATGGGGCGGGGGCTTAGCCGAAACCGTGAAGACCTGTTTATAAGATCAATTGGCATTGGTGGGGCGGCTTTAACCGTTTGTTACGCCATTATTTGTATTTTTGGCTCTCGCGCGGTTAATCTAGAATTTACTGCCTATTTTTGGACCTATTTTGCATGCATGCAGGTGATAACGCTGGATCTCAAGAAGGCTGCAAAAGCCGCTAAGCCCAAAAAGAAGCGCGCTGTCACGGTTAGTCAAAATAAGCGCTCAGAGCAAGGTGACGGGCCCGAACCTGCTTTGGAAGAATCCGACTCACCCGAGGCTGCACTGCCCACAGTCCCGCATAAGCGGTTGCGCAAAAGCAGGGCAGGAAAAGGCAAATCCCGGCGTCCCATCCCTCGTACTCGCTGAATTTCCAGCTAATCGCAGTGTGAATGGTAAGTCTCAGCCAGCCAGCTAAACTCCAATAGTCCCCAGTACTTATATCAAAGCTATTTAAGTTGGGGCATTCAGACCCATATTAGGGTATGAAAATTGCGGGATAGTCTTTGTCTCAACCTGTGGCTCAAGCTTTGCAACAGGAAACGTAGATTCGATCCTGTGATGTTGCACATTAGTCGAACGGCAGTAAAATGGCCGTGTAATTGTGAAAACGGGTGATACGGCTTTTATGAGTCAAGAAGAAGATAACAATCACGGCGATTTAGTGGTTGAACAGGCGAAGCCAAAGCTGGCCAAGCCGCCACTGTTCAAGGTGTATTTGGTCAATGATGACTTCACGCCAATGGAGTTTGTGATTGACGTTTTGCAAGTGTTTTTTCAGTTGGATTATGAGCAGGCTCACCAGATTATGCTGCACGTGCATAAACAGGGAAAAGGGGTATGCGGTGTGTTTACTCGCGAAATTGCTGAAACTAAAGTTGCTTTAGTGAATCAATACTCCAGAGATAGCAATCATCCATTGATGTGTGACATGGAAGAAGCGTAATGTGCTTTTATATTGCTTGTGACTAAAACAGTTATTAAGAAAATATTTAACAGGAAAATAGTGACTAAAAAATTGAATGTGCCTTATCAATCTGTATCTGTTTATTGAACGTAAAAACGTATTAGAGACTGACTCAAAGACTTAATACGAACATTAGCTAGACCGTACATGTAATCAATAGAGAACATAAACGAAACTAACTTGGGTTAACAATAACAACTGACATGCTAAGTAAAGAACTCGAATTTACCCTAAACAACGCTTTTAAAGAAGCGCGTGCCCGCCGGTTTGAATTCATGACAGTAGAGCACTTGTTGCTTGCCTTGATTGATAACCCGACTGCAGCGCAAGTTTTGCGCGCCTGCGGTGGCGATCTCGACACATTGCGAGATGAGCTCGATACCTTTGTCGAAGAAAACACACCGCTGCTTGACGAGAACGACACGCGTGAGACGCAACCAACTTTAGGTTTTCAGCGAGTTTTACAACGCGCTGTATTCCATGTTCAAAGCTCGGGTAAAAAAGAAGTCACCGGCGCAAACGTTTTGGTTGCCATCTTTGGCGAGCAAGATTCGCAAACGGTTTACCTGCTGAACAAACAAAACATTACTCGCCTTGATGTTGTTAACTACATCTCGCATGGTATTGCAAAAAATTCACAGGACGAGCCTGAAGATCTAGAAGACGGTGGTTCAGAATTCGCCGGTGAAGAAGGTGAGGCTGATGCACGCCCACTGGATAAATTTGCGACTAACCTAAACGTTAAAGCGCAAAATGGCGAAATCGACCCCCTAATCGGTCGTGAAAAAGAAATCGAGCGGGCGTCGCAGGTTCTTTGCCGACGCCGTAAAAACAATCCTCTGCTAGTGGGCGAGGCCGGTGTTGGTAAAACAGCCATCGCCGAAGGCTTAGCAAAGCGCATTGTTGACGGTGATGTACCTGATGTCCTCTCTGACAGCGTTATTTACTCACTGGATTTAGGTGCATTAGTTGCCGGTACTAAGTATCGCGGTGATTTTGAAAAACGCCTAAAGAGCATCCTTACTCAACTAAAGAAAGAGCCAGGTGCTGTATTGTTCATTGATGAGATCCACACCATCATTGGTGCAGGTGCTGCATCGGGTGGTGTAATGGATGCATCTAACCTTATCAAGCCAATGTTGGCGTCCGGTGAGCTTAAATGTATCGGTTCTACTACGTATCAAGAATACCGCGGTATCTTCGAAAAGGATCGCGCGCTCGCTAGACGTTTCCAAAAGATCGATGTTGCAGAGCCAACAGTTGACCAGACTTATGAAATATTAAAAGGCTTAAAGTCTCGCTACGAAGAGTTTCATGAAGTTAAGTACTCTAACAAAGCGCTACGCACCGCATCGGAGCTAGCTGGTCGTTACATTAATGATCGCTTTTTACCAGACAAAGCTATCGACGTTATTGATGAAGCAGGTGCTGACCACCGTGTAAAAGGTGCAACTGCAAAAGGCAAGAAATCAATTGGTGTTAAAGATATCGAAGCAATTGTTGCAAAGATTGCCCGTATACCTGAAAAGAGTGTGTCGTCAACTGATATGGACAAGCTACGTACATTGGCACGTGATTTACGCATGCTCGTGTTTGGCCAAGATGATGCGATCGATACGCTGGCGGCGGCAATCAAAATGTCGCGCTCTGGCTTAGGTCCACAAGACAAGCCAATTGGCAGCTTCATGTTTGCAGGCCCAACCGGTGTGGGTAAAACAGAAGTCACTAAACAGCTAGCCCAAGTAATGGGTATTGAGCTGGTACGTTTTGATATGTCTGAATACATGGAGCGCCACACTGTCTCAAGATTGATCGGTGCACCTCCAGGGTATGTTGGTTATGATCAAGGTGGTTTGCTGACAGATGCGGTTATACAAAACCCACATTGCGTTATCTTGCTCGATGAAATTGAAAAAGCACATCCAGATGTATTTAACTTGCTATTGCAAGTTATGGATCACGGTACGCTAACTGATAACAATGGTCGAAAGGCAGATTTTAGAAATATTATTCTGATCATGACCACCAACGCCGGTGCTGAATCTATCTCGCGCACGTCTATGGGTTTTACTACCCAGGATCACGCAACAGATGGCATGGAAGCAGTTAATAAGCTCTTTACTCCAGAGTTTCGAAACAGGCTTGATACGGTTATTCAGTTTAAGCCGCTTGATAGAAGTATCATTATCAACGTTGTTGATAAGTTTATCATCGAGCTCGAATCACAGCTTGAAGAGAAGAATGTATCGATCGACTTTAACGCTGATGCTAAAACGTGGCTCGCTGAGCATGGTTTCGATGCGAAGATGGGTGCACGCCCAATGGCTAGGCTCATTAGCGAACACATCAAGAAGCCTCTTGCAGATGAAATTCTGTTTGGTAAGCTCAAGTCAGGTGGAAGAGTGCGAGTTAAGGTCGATGAACAGGGCAAGATTGACTTTGAATTTGAAAGCCGAGAAAGTAAAGAAGCGACTGTTCAGTAAACCGCTTCAAACACTACCAAAAAAGAACGCTGCTTATCGCAGCGTTTTTTTTGCGCGGCTGTAAAGTAATTATTGCTGATCGCTTTTTGCGTTAATACAGAAAGGGGGATTGTGAAGAATTCTGGGTACGATGCTCGGCGACGAAATCGACACATTGGTACTGATAAATCAGGCCATGGCAAAACTTTTGTCATGCCCGCACACCGAGTGATATAGAAAAGGTGCCGAAGCTGATTCCTTCAGAGCATCTCGAGTCGATGAAATGATTGTGTAAGGCTGCCCAAACGTGAAGAAGGGTAGTTGGAACGAACTCTACAGCGGGCAGTAAGCCCACTGAAGAGCCGCTAGTGTTTGTTAACGACTACGGTACGTTATGCGGCCTTTACTAAGGTCGTACGGTGTCATTTGCACTGTGACTTTGTCGCCGGTGAGTATGCGGATGTAGTGCTTACGCATCTTGCCCGATATATGAGCCGTTACAACGTGCCCGTTTTCGAGTTCCACCCGGAACATGGTATTTGGAAGTGTGTCGACGACAGTGCCTTCCATTTCAATTGGTTCTTCTTTGGCCATTAAATCTCGCTAGGTACCTATATACAATTACTAAGGTTGGTTTGTTTTCAAGTTTATTAAAAATACAGGCGCGTTGTTGTGCCTCAGTTCATCACCAAAACATGCCTTATTGCGGTAGTTTAGCACTCGAAAGAGGGTACGAACGTACCTTAGGACAATATATGGTGGCAGATCGGTATATTTCAAGGCAATAAACCTGCCTTTGTGCCCATCATTACCCAAATATAGTGATTGAATTGAGGGCAGTTGAGTACGATAATAAGTGCCTTGCCCGACCCACTTGGACCCCACTAAATTCATGCAAGATACGCTGTTGCTCCAACCCAAAACCAGTGGAAGGTTTTCTTCTTTGATGGAGATTTACGAAGATAACTATCGGATGGTGCGTTTGCTGATGCCTGAGCTTCGCAGGATGGATGATGGCGTGGTATACGTGTCTCGGCCAGATGGACGGATGCAGTTGGAGCTTAGTCAAATCGAGCACAACCGCTACACCACCACGTTTAACCTTACCTATCGCTTTACCGAATCGCTGCGTGGCGAGAGAGAGCCTGATTTATCGGTTCGTATCTATCACGATGCGCGGAGTTGCGAGGTGTTAAGCGGGTTCTTGCACAGCCGTTGGGAATGTCGGAAGGTGCGAAGCTTGGATTCGGGCTATCGGCTGAATCGATTTCTATTTAAATGGTTGAGCTACTGTTTGCGGCAAGGGCATTCGTTTGCCAAGCCTGAAGCAGTGATTGCTTTGAAGTAGCTGTTGTTGCTTTAGAGTAGTTGTTATTTCTGCAGAATTACCGTCATTCCTACGAAGTATCGTCATTCCCGCGTAGTATTGTCATTCCCGCCGCCTGCGCGGGGATGACAATACTACGTAGGATGACAATACATAACAGCGCGCAAGCTACTAGACCTCACGCTGCCATTTATTGCTCTTTTATTCGATACAGTGCATATTAAAGCTTCGTGAGTATCGAGCCATATGCATAACGGTATTATCCATATCGGCCTCACTTAGCTCTAAGCGTAAGCGCCTTTCAAGTGAAATAACTCGCTTACTTAAGTCATCACATTGCTTTCGCTTTTTAGCTGATACAACTGTTGTATTCGCAGGTGTAGCCGCTCGTGCTACTTGTACACCCGTAGTGGTGGTTGGCTGAGCAGTGGCTCGTGTGATGCCTTGTTTCATGCTGTTCGTCGCTGGCGCATAGTTAATAACGCTGGCTGGCTTAGCAGGCTTGGGTGTTTGTAGATCTTGTGCCGTTAAGCGCGGTGCTGTTGAAAGCTCGGCAACGGGGTTTGAGCGCTGCACGCCATTAGCTGGCTTATTCAGCCCTGTTTTGCCATCGGTGTTTTCGCCAATCGTCTCGAAATCAATGCCTGCTGCTGGAGGAGTAGGCGAGAACGTGATCGATCCGTCTGCTTCGAACCATTTGTATAACTTGGCTGAAAGAGCAGGTTGGGCGATAACCAATAGTATGATGAAAGCGATTTTTCGGGTCATGATGATCGTTTTTGCGATAGAGTCGACGAAATTGATATGCAAACTCGGTGCCGATGAGCCCAGCTATAGGATTGATAAGCGTTGCAGCAGGCGGCGCAATAGGCGCTAGTGCGCGGTATTTGCTCGGATTATGGCTCGTGAGCGAGGCAAACCGGGTGTCTTGGGCTATTTTAAGTGCTAATGTGGTTGGTTGCTTTTTGGCCGGTTTTTTAACAGCACTGATCAGCCATCGCGTCGAATTATCGCCAGCCATGCAACTGTTTCTTGGCACTGGTGTGCTCGGCGGCTTCACCACATTTTCTGCGTTTTCAGTAAATACCTTAGCCATTGCAGAATCCGGCGACACGATGTTGGCTGCCGGCAATGTGGCACTCAATGTTGTTGGTTCACTCTTGGCTGTTGTTTTAGGTTGGTCATTCGCCAAGCTTATATAGTCATAAGCGGAATTCAGTTTACGATTGGTTGCGATTGGCGGAGTGTTGATATACTGTTGGGCAAGATTTCTTGCAATTCAAATTACACAGCATGCTCGACCAAAAACTCGTACGTAACGAATTGGAATACGTCGCTGAACGGCAACGAATTCGTAACGTAGAGATCGACCAAGTCCGCCTTGTCGAACTAGAAGCCCAACGTAAAGCTGCACAAAAACGCAGTGAAGATCTTCAGGCCACTCGTAACTCTCGCTCCAAAGCGATCGGGCAGGCGAAAGCCAAGGGCGAAGACGCTCAACCCTTACTTGATGAAGTTGCCCAATTGGGTGGTCAGCTAAAAGAAGCTGAAGTCGACCTTGCTGGTGTTCAGGAAGAGCTCTCAGCTATTATGTTGTCGATGCCTAACTTGGCGCATGAATCTGTGCCCCCAGGCAAAGATGAAGAAGACAACATTGAAGTACGCAAAGTGGGGGAGCCTCGCTCTTACAACTTTGAAGTGAAAGATCACATCGACCTCGCTGAGCGCAATGGCGCATTGGATTTTGAAACAGCTAGCAAAATCACAGGCTCCCGTTTCGCGCTTATGCGCGGTGAAATAGCCCAATTACATCGTGCCCTGATTCAGTTCATGCTGGATACGCACACCATCGAGCACGGTTACACCGAGGTTAATGTGCCTCATGTGGTTAATACCGATTCGCTGAAAGGCACTGGGCAGTTGCCTAAGTTTGAAGAAGATTTATTTAAACTGGTGACTGATAACGAGGCTGGCAACGATTACTACCTGATACCGACCTCAGAGGTACCCGTTACCAATATCGTACGCGATAGCATCAGCACCGCTGCCGAACTACCACTTAAATACACTTGTCACAGCGTTTGCTTTCGTTCAGAAGCTGGCAGTTATGGTCGTGATACCCGTGGCTTAATTCGTCAACATCAGTTTGAAAAAGTTGAAATGGTGCAAGTCGTAACACCTGATCAATCTTGGCAAGCGCTTGAGGATATGACTAGTCACGCCGAAAACATTTTGAAAAAGCTCGACTTGCCATATCGTGTTGTGATTCTATGCGGGGGCGATATTGGGTTCTCTGCGGCGAAAACGTATGACATCGAGGTGTGGTTACCAGGGCAAGATGCTTATCGTGAGATATCTTCGGTGAGTAATTGCACCGATTTTCAAGCTAGGCGCATGCAGGCACGTTTTCGTAGCGAAGCATCAAGCAAGCCTGAATTGGTGCACACACTAAACGGCTCTGGTTTAGCGGTGGGGCGCACGTTAATAGCAGTACTCGAAAATTACCAACAAGCTGATGGCAGTGTTGAAATACCCGACGTGCTCATCCCATACATGCGCAACAAAAGAACGATACTCTCACCATGAGCAATTCGGCAAATTCTGCAACGAGTGTTCTACCAAGCTTGCCCCACTACTTGCTGCGAAATGCTGAAACCTATTCTCGTCGAGTGGCTATGCGCCACAAAGATCTTGGCATATGGACGCAGTGGACGTGGTCCGATCTTCTTACCGAAATACAACAATTTGCTCTGGGCCTAAAAGAGCTTGGTGTTGAGCCGGGTGGCAAGGTTGCAATTGTCGGTGCTAATCGCCCAAAGCTTTATTGGACGTTTGCAGCGGTGCAATCACTGGGTGCAGTGCCCGTGCCCGTGTATGCCGATTCTGTGGCGGAAGAGATGGCTTACGTGTTGGAGCACGCTGGCGTCACTGTTGCCGTGTGCCAAGATCAAGAGCAAGTCGATAAAATCGTTTCGTTAAATGATCAACTACCTAAATTGCGTACCTTGATCTATGACGAAACTCGCGGCTTAAAAAATTATGCATCCGACCAAATTCTCGATTTCACTTACGTTCAACAGCTCGGCAAAAAAGCCGTTGAACGTAACGCAGCTGCGGCAATAGATTGGCAGCAAGGTATCGATAAGCTTGACCCAGAAGAGCTGGCTGTCATGCTTTACACATCTGGCACAACAGGCCGGCCAAAAGGCGTGATGTTGTCGCACAAAAGCCTAGTGGTTACTTGCGTCAACGCCAATAACTTTGACAATTTAGGCCCAGAAGAAGAAACACTGGCCTATCTACCCTTGGCTTGGGTCGGTGATCATGTCTTTTCATATGGCCAGGCTTTCACTGCAGGTTATTGTGTTTGTTGCCCTGAAAGTCCTGATACGGTTTCGGCTGATCGCCGCGAAATCGCACCAACTTATTTTTTTGCGCCACCACGTGTATTTGAAAACCTTTTGACTTACATCAACGTCAATATGGAAGACGCTGGCAAAATAAAAAAAGCCATGTTCAAACATTTCATTGGTGTCGCTAATCGCTATGGTGAAGCAATACTGGATGGTAAGTCGGTGGGTCTTTTAAAGCGGCTGCATTATCGCCTAGGTGAATGGACAACCTACGGGCCGTTGAAAAATCGTTTGGGTATGACGAACGTACGCGTTGCTTACACTGCGGGTGAGGCCATCGGCCCTGATATTTTTCGTTTTTACCGCTCGCTCGGCATTAACTTAAAACAACTTTATGGGCAGACCGAAGCTTGTGTGTACATTACAGCACAACCTGATGGGCAGATAGATGCCAATACTGTCGGCACGCCTTCTATTGATGTTGAAATTTCGATCGCTGATAGTGGTGAGGTGATGTACAGATCACCAGGCGTGTTTATGGGCTACTTCAAAAATGATGAAGCCACGGCTGAAACTAAAACCGCGGAAGGCTGGGTGCATACCGGTGATGCGGGTTATCTTGATGATCAAGGGCACTTACGTATCATTGATCGAGCGAAGGATGTCGGCAAGCTCAATGACGGCAGTTTGTTTCCGCCCAAGTATATTGAAAACAAACTGAAATTTTTCTCTAACATTAAAGAGGTGGTTGCGTTTGGTGATTCACGTGATTACGTATCGGTGTTTATTAACTTAGATTTAACTGCCGTGGCCAACTGGGCTGAGCGTAATAATATTGTATATGCCTCATACCAAGAGTTAGCGGCTCATCCGCTTGTATACGCCATGATGGAAGAGCATGTTGCTCAGGTTAATGCCGACCTTGCTACTGAGCCACGTGTGGCTGGCGTGCAAATAAAGCGCTTTTTAGTATTGCATAAAGAGCTTGATGCCGATGATGGCGAGCTGACCCGCACTCAAAAAGTACGCCGCTCATTTATCGTTGAACGTTATCAACCACTAATCGATGCACTGTATTCTGATAAGAGCGAACAATTTGTATCAACTGAAGTTGTTTATGAAGATGGTCGCAAAGGTATTATCGAAGCTACAGTGCAAATTCGAGATATGCCAGTCAGTGGCTCGCAGGTGGCAGCATAACGATGACTGCAAGCATTGCTAAAGCCGATCAAGTAGGCGCTGAACCAGCCAGCCTTTTACTTGATGCTAATAACGTATCACTCTCATTTGGTGGTGTTAAAGCCATTACTGATATTTCATTTGATATTCACAAAGGCGAGATACGCGCGTTAATCGGCCCAAATGGCGCGGGTAAAACGTCCATGCTTAATGTCATCAATGGGTTTTATCATCCGCAAGAAGGCACGATCACATACAAAGGTAAAGTTAGGCGTCGTATGAAGCCTTATCAAGCGGCATCATCGGGTATAGCTAGAACCTTCCAAAACGTTGCGTTGTTTAAGGGCATGAGCACACTTGATAACGTGATGTCAGGGCGTTCATTGAAAATGCGTAAAGGCCTATTTTGGCAAATGCTACATGTTGGTCCAGCAAGAGCTGAAGAAATCGCGAATCGCAAAAAAGTAGAAGAGATCATCGACTTTTTAGAGATTGCTCATATCCGTAAACAACCGGTTGGTAAATTACCCTACGGCTTGCAAAAGCGAGTGGAGCTAGGTAGAGCCATGGCGATGGAGCCTGAACTGTTGTTACTTGACGAGCCCATGGCAGGGATGAACCTAGAAGAAAAGGAGGACATGAGCCGATTCATTATTGATCTCAATAAAGAGTTTGGTACGACTATCGCGCTGATTGAGCACGATATGGGCGTGGTGATGGATCTTGCCGATAGGGTAGTGGTGTTGGACTACGGTAAAAAGATTGCTGATGGCACACCGGCAGTAGTGCAGGCTGATCAAGCCGTTATTGATGCCTACCTTGGAGTGGCTCACTAATGGAATTCTTAAATTCGATTTTTATTGCCCCGTTTATTGATATGGGGTCTGCGCCTGATTTTTTATTGCAGGTTGTATGGGAAGGGTTTGTATCAGGTGTGTTGTACGCTTTGATCGCATTAGGATTTGTGTTGATCTACAAAGCCTCTGGCGTATTCAATTTTGCGCAGGGCATTATGGTGGTGTTCTCAGCGCTTGCGTTAGTGAGTATTCATAAAGCGGGTGCGCCCGCATGGCTTGCGGTGATCTTAACGCTTGTGATTATGGCGTTACTAGCTGTCACGATTGAGCGCGTGGTATTGCGCAAACTGGTTAATCAGCACGATGCCATATTGCTTATGGCCACTATCGGTTTGACTCTGGTGATCAAAGGCGTTGGTGAGTTGGTGTTTGGCGGTGAACCGCAATCCATGATCACCGAAGAGCTTGGCATTCCAACCGGTTCAACGGTTTGGGAAGTATTCGATGGCATTGTGATATTCCAACATATCGATATTGCTGCAGCCGTTATTGCATTGTTGATGGTTGCCGGTTTAGGTGTGTTCTTTTCGGTTACTCGAATAGGGCGTGCATTGCGCGCGGTTGCTGATGATCATCAGGCTGCGCTTTCCGTTGGTATCTCACTAAATCAAATTTGGGCGATTGTTTGGTTTGCTTCTGGCGTTGTGGCATTGGTAACGGGGATCATGTGGGGTGCGCGGTCTGATGTGTCGTTCGCTCTCGAAATTATTGCGCTCAAAGCCTTAGCAGTTTTAATTCTTGGTGGTTTTACATCGATACCAGGGGCTATAGTTGGTGGCCTTATCGTGGGCATCGGCGAAAAATTGTTTGAAGTTTACTGGGGTCCGCTCTTCGGTGGTGGTGTTGAGGCCTGGTTTGCCTATGTACTGGCGTTGATATTCCTGTTATTTCGCCCGCAAGGATTGTTTGGCGAACGCATAATCGAGAGAGTCTGATGTTTTACCGCGAAGCAGGACAATTTAAAACTAGCTACTCAGCAGATCAAGCCTTACTGCCGATCAAGCAAGATCGTATCGGCCTTGCGTTGATATTGGTAACGGCTTTTGTATTGATACCCATGTTTGGCACTAGTTTTTTTCTTAGCTCCATCATGATTCCGTTTCTTGTGTTTGCCTTGGCGGCAGTTGGTTTAAACATCCTCACAGGTTTTGCAGGTCAGTTATCTCTGGGCACGGGTGCATTTATGGGAGTGGGTGCTTATAGCTGCTATAAGCTCACAACGTATTTCCCTGATGTCAATATCATCATTCTTATCATGGCTTCGGGTATTTTCTCAGCACTGATTGGTGTTGTGTTTGGTTTGCCAAGCTTACGTATTAAAGGGCTTTACCTCGCTATCACCACGCTGGCTGCACAATTCTTTTTGGAGTGGTGCTTTAATCGTATTGGCTGGTTGTACAACGACAATCCTTCAGGTGCAATCGAAGTACCTCAACGGCTACTATTCGGTGTGCCGATAACAGGCCCCGAAGCCATACCGGAGGTTCGTTATCTTGTGATCCTCACTATCGTTGCGGTTATGACGCTCCTCGCGGCTAATGTATTGCGTGGCAGGATAGGGCGTTCATGGATGATGATTCGTGATATGGATATTGCAGCAGAGCTTATGGGTATTCGTCCATTGCGAGCTAAGCTATCTGCGTTTGCATTTTCGAGCTACTACTGTGGTGTAGCAGGTGCGCTAATGGTGTTTTGCTGGATTGGTTCAGCAGAAGTTGAAACCTTCGATATCAACCATTCATTTTTGATTTTATTTATGGTTATTATTGGTGGCTTGGGTTCCTTAACGGGTTGCTTTATGGGGGCTGCATTTATTTGGGTGCTACCGGTATTAATCAGATCAGTACCATCAGCGCTTGGGATTGATATGTTGGCAGCTACTACCGAGCACATCAATAATATCGTTATCGGTTGTTTGATTATATTTTTTCTAATTGTCGAACCGCACGGGCTTGCTAGGTTGTGGCAGATTGGTAAAGAAAAATTACGCAATTGGCCGTACCCGTATGCGAATTGACGGATCCTCCGTAGGAGGTAACGTCATCCCCGCGGAGGCGGGGATCTAGCATACGAGGAAGTACATATTGTGCTGGGTCCCCGCCTACGCGGGGACGACAGTAATGAACGCAAGATTTGCCTTAACACTATAAATGTGCCAGTTTATGGCACACGATGTTCTAACTTGGAGGAACAAATGAGTAAAACTATTTTGTCGAAGGCTTTAATACCAAGCCTAGCTGCCGTTGTTGGTTTGGCGGCATTCGCGCCAATCGCGCAAGCAGAAGACACGATGTACATGCCATCAATGTCTTACCGTACGGGCCCTTTCGCAGGTGGCGGTACTCCGTTTGCGGATGGTTATGCCGACTACTTCAATATGCTCAACGAGCGTGATGGTGGTATCGGTGGCGTTAAGATCATTGTTGAAGAATGCGAGACTGGCTATAACACGCAAAAAGGTGTCGAGTGCTACGAAGCCACTAAAGATAAAGGGGCACTCGCTTATAGCCCTCTCTCTACTGGCATCACGCTAGCCCTTATTCCTAAATCATCTGTTGATGAAATCCCGGTTCTGTCCATGGGCTACGGTTTATCAGCAGCAGCGCAAGGCGAGCAATTTCCTTGGACGTTCGTATACCCCACAACCTATTGGAACCAAATGTCATCGATCCTTAAATACATCGATAGCAATGGTGGCATCAAAGGTAAGAAGATCGGTTTTATTTACTTAGATGTTGGTTACGGTAAAGAGCCAATCCCACTACTAGACAGCTTGTCAGAGAAAATGGGTTTTGAAGTGGCTAAGTTTCCGGTTGGTGGCAAAGAAATGCAAAACCAATCTGCGCAGTGGTTGAATGTACGTAAAGAACGCCCTGATTGGATGATCATGTGGGGTTGGGGTGCGATGAACCCTGCGGCAGTTAAAGAGGCTGTAAGAAATCGTTATCCCCTCGATCGCTTTATTGGTAACTGGTGGGCGGGATCACACAACGATCTAAAAGCGATTGGTAAAACGGGTAAAGGCTACTTAGCGGCTAACTTTACTGGCATCGGCCAGGAGTTCGGCGCTGTGCAAGATATTCTTAAGCACGTGGTAGAAAAAGGTAACAGTAAAGTGGCATCGGCTGACGATGTTGGTAACGTTCTGTACAACCGCGGTATGTTCAACGCGGTAGTACTTGCTGAAGCGATCACTGTGGCACAAGCGATGACCGGCAAGACGGCCATAACGGGTGCTGATATGCGAGTGGGTCTGGAAAACATAAAACTAGATCAAGCGCGTTTAAAGGCGCTTGGCTTAGAAAACTTTACCGGTGATGTTATAGGGGACTGTGCCGATCATGAGGGTGCAGGTTCAATCTTCTTGCAACAGTGGAACGGAGAAGATTGGGAAAGGATGACCGATTTGATCGAGCCCATGAATGACACTGTTCGACCACTGCTTGAAGAAGCTGCAGCTGAGTATGTGTCTGACAAGCCAGATTTTACAAGTCAACGTTGTCGCTAGCGCCATGGTTGTGGAAAGTAATACTATAAAGATGCCATGCGACTGAAAATCACTCCAGCTGGCTTTGATGTGGCTGAAAGTGCGGTAAACTGCGACCCAGTGCCATAACAATAAAGCTGGAAAAGTATGACTGACGAGGCGACTGGTAGGACTAAAAACACCAGTGATATAAGCACGATCATCGATAAGGAGACGACGACACCGTCCATGCGCACCATCGCCATGCCCGCAGATACCAATCCGGCTGGCGATATCTTTGGTGGCTGGATACTCTCACAGATGGATTTGGCCGGCGGCAGTCATGCCTATTACATTGCACAAGGTCGTGTTTCAACCGTTGCGGTGACGGCAATGCAGTTTCATTTACCGGTCTATGTTGGTGATGAAGTGAGCTGTTACTGCGCCACACACCGGATAGGCAAAACGTCAATTACCGTTCTAGTGGAAACCTGGGTTCGTCGGCGCCGATTAGAAAAGGTCGTTAAGGTAACCGAAGGCTTGTTTACGTTTGTCGCACTTGACGAGCGGGGCGAACCTCGACCGGTCCGAGACCTTGATGGCGAATTAAACAGAACAACCTCAGCAAATTCATGAACATCATTCTCTTTTTTAATACCGTAATAGGGTTTCGCTTTTCGACAATGAAGATATCCTCTGAGGTGCGAAGATGAACACTGTACTTTGGGAACCCTCAGCTGAACGTGTGGCGGAAGCACCGGTGGAAAAGTTTCGGCTGTACGTTAATCAACAGTTCGATCTTTCGCTGCAGAGCTACACAGACTTACACGCTTGGTCAATCGCCTGCTCTGAAGACTTCTGGTCCACCCTTTGGGACTTCAATGGTGTTGTTTGCGACGCTAAAGGTGATCGTATACTCAGTAACCCCACAGCCATGCCAGGTGCCGTCTGGTTTCCAGATGCGAAATTAAACTACGCTGCAAATCTGTTAAGACGCAATGACACGACCGATGCCATTCTGTTTCGATCTGAAAATGGTGAAGAATCCGTATTAAGTCATGCGCAGCTGCGTGCTCAAG
>CALJAA010000208.1 GCA_938028465.1 uncultured Granulosicoccaceae bacterium
GGCGATTCGCATACCGCGCTGCGCACCATAACCTAGCTTACGGGAAGCTTCTTGTTGCATAGTTGATGTTGTAAACGGCGCAGTGGGGTTACGCTTGCGCTGTTTCTTTTCAACCTTAACTGCTTCTAACACACCATTGGCATGGCCAAGTAGCATGGCTTTTGTATCATTTGCAGTATCACCATCAGTAACAGTGAATTGCTTAACCTTCTCGCCTTTGAGTAACGATAAGCGTGCTGAAAATTCTTGCTTGTCTTTTTCAAGATCTGCAAAAATACTCCAGTACTCTTGTGGAATAAAAGCTTCGATCTCATCTTCTCGTTCACAAATCATGCGCAAAGCAGGTGATTGCACTCGACCAGCTGATAAGCCTCGGGCAATTTTTCGCCAAAGTAACGGCGATAGATTAAAGCCAACCAAGTAATCCAATGCGCGGCGAGCTTGCTGTGCATTAACTAAGTCAATACCTAACTCGCGAGGGTTGGCCACGGCATCTTGCACCGCGCCCTTAGTAATTTCGTGAAACACGACGCGTTTGACTTCTTTTCCTTCCAGGTGGCCTTCTTCTTTTAGAAGTTCAACTAGATGCCAACTGATGGCTTCACCTTCTCGATCCGGATCCGTTGCGAGTAATAAGGTGTCGGCTTTTTTGAGTGCTTTGACAATCGCGGCAACGCGTTTTTCATTACGCTCGATCATCTGATACTTCATGGAGAAGTTGTTTTCAGGATCGACGGCACCTTCCTTAGGAAGTAGGTCGCGAACGTGGCCATAAGAGGCCAGCACTTTGTAATCCTTGCCAAGGTACTTTTCGATGGTTTTACCCTTGGCAGGGGATTCCACAATGATGAGATTCTTGCTCATTGAGTACGTGAGTATCCTGTGTGAGTGCCCGATTGGGGCAGCCACTTAAATTAGTATTGATGGCCCGCAACTATGAACCAGCGTGTCTGTGTGCCTAGCAACGGCTGTACCGTCCGGCGGATCGATGGACCACACCCTGCAGTTCTAGCTTGCCGAGCGCGCGGGTTACATGCGCTGCTGACAGGCCGGTTTTGCTCGAAAGCACATCCGCCGAAGCCGGATCGTAGCCCAAATGCTGCAATAAGAGTAGCGCGTCTGGGTCGCTAATAATAGTTTCTGTCCGGTTGGTTGCCGGAATTTGCTCTGGCAAGTGTTGTGAAAGAGGTAATGATAAGCCTCTGAGAACATCGTCGGCTGACTCTATTAAGAGGGCTCCATCCTTGATCAAAGAATGACCACCTCGGGCCAGAGGGTTGCGAATAGAGCCTGGTACCACCATCACCTCTCGGTCTTGATCGGCTGCGTGCTTGGCCGTGAGCAGCGTGCCGCTGGGCAGGGCAGCCTCGACTACGATGGTTCCGAGGCTGATGCCGCTGATAATGCGATTGCGCTGTGGGAAGCAACCTGCGCGTAAGGGCGTGCCGAGCGGAAATTCGGTCACAATAGCGCCATTTTCGGTGATGGCTTGTGCCAAGTGTTGATGCCTTTTGGGATAAATCACGTTGGCAGGCGTCGCGGCAACGGCGATTGTTTGTCCGCCAGCCCGCAAACAGCCCTGGTGCGCTGCTGCGTCTATGCCCAGTGCCATACCGCTGACGACGACAAGGCCCGCCGCTGCCAGCCCAGAAGCAAGCTCACGGGCGATATCAAGTGCAGGGGCTGTGGCCTTGCGTGCACCCACCATGGCCACATGAGGTGCTCTGAGAGCCTCAAGCTGCCCCTGGACATACAAAACGGGTGGAGGTGAGCTAATCGAGGCCAACATTGCCGGATAACGCTCATCTGACAACGTGATCAAATGCCGGTTAGCGCCAGCTGATTGCCATTCAAGTGCTTGATTGACACGCTGCCTTATGGCCACTGATTGGCGTTGTTGTTCGATAGCGTTAGGAAGGGTGCCGGCTACTACCGCTTCGATAAGCAAAGGCGGGCTGGGATATTGCTCGTACAACTGCCTGCGGACAGACGCGTTGATTTTAGGGGAGAGGGTAAAGCTGAGCCACGCGTTTAGGTGGCAGGTATATTCATCCATGAAAGTGACCGCGGTTGTTCCCGCGGCCACCATGGCGTGCGGGTATTAAATACCAGTGATGGTGTCGTGCAGCTTCACCGGTAAGGTTGATTCCATAACCAGCCCATAGCTTACCTCATCAAACGACTTAAACACCATAACCACACCAGTACGGGTGCTTGGCATCTTGATGCGTTCGTAACCACCACGGCCGCGAGGGTCTATAAATGAGCCGCCTCGAGTTTCTACCGCTAGTACGTCGCCAACTTGCATACCGGCGCTGGTACCTAAGTTAATAACAACAACTTGGTTACGGCCACTCTGACTGATCGCATCAACTAAGGAGATGATGCTCGCTTCGCCGTTTAGTACTGGCATACGTGGAGTGTATGAATGAGCAATTGATTCTGTGCCGACTGGAAGTAGCACGTCGCCTGCAATTGTTTCCATCTTGTTGCGTGTGATCATCAGGGTTGCTGGATCACCCATGTGCATAAGCTTTGCTTCGCCGACGAATGTGACTTCATAACCCAATATTTTTCTAGAGCCTGGATCACGCAGTGCTTTGCTTTTTCGATAGATGCCGTACTTAGGCTGTTCACGACGTAGATTGCCACGTACATAGATCTGATGACCAACTGCACTTGTTAAGCGGCCATCAAAGTTGCCAACGACGTAAGGTGCATCGCGTAGCGTCTTTGAGTCAACCACCTTAGGGTGAACTAAAAATGACTGTATTGCGTCTGCAGGAATAGTTGGGATTGCATCGTCAAGAGACTCTTCACGGATGCGAGGAGATAGGCGAGTACGTGTGCCACCGTTAGCTGAGCTACCACCGACACTACCATTGTTATTATTACCAGTGAGGCGTTTTCCATCTCTAGAAATGACTAGTGTTGGCCTGCCATCAACGTACTCAAGCGCAATTTCGTCACCTGGGTAAATTAGGTGCGGGTTTTCGATTTGAGGGTTGAATTCCCAAATTGAAGGCCACAACCAAGGTTCTTTAAGGAAGCGATCCGATATATCCCAAAGCGTATCGCCTCTGACTACCGTATAGCTATTCGGAGCGTCGTCTTCGAGTTGACTGTTAGTCAGTGGCGCACGTGGCACAACAGCTGTATAGCTTAGTTCGCCATTCTGATTCCCAAAGCGCTTTTCTACAGTGGCTTCAGGCTCTTGGACGATCTGAACGGGTTCGTTACGGCCGAAGCTGCATGCGCTTAGAAGCACAGTCAGGCTAGCGGCGGTCAGTATACGACCCGTGTTAGTGATAGAAAATGTGGCCATCTTCAGGATATCTCCGTATTCTCGGTATTGGTACAGCTCACCCATCAATCGGCGAACCTTTCAAAAGCTTGATATGCAAGGGCGGTGC
>CALJAA010000209.1 GCA_938028465.1 uncultured Granulosicoccaceae bacterium
AATCGATAGCCCGGCAGCACACAGGTTTTACTATCTCCACTATTTGCTAATAAATAATCTCCGATCTTTCTATAGTTATTTTGACCGTAGTAATCATCGGCATTAATGACAACGAATGGATTGTGGATGTAGTGTCGGCATGCCAGCACAGCATGTGCCGTACCCCAAGGTATTGTTCGATCAGAATATTGTGCAATGTTAGCGGGGCTTAAGTAGGCACTCTTCGTTTGAACAGCGAATTCAACTTTCAAACTATCGCCGTAACAATCCAATCGTTTGGAGAATATAGCGGTATCCTGCTGATCATTCACAACAAAAATGACGTGTGTGAACCCTGCCTCAACCGCATCAAACACACTGTACTCAAATAGCGATTGTCCATTGGGGCCAACGGCAGCCAATGGCTTGTCGCCACCGAATCGTGTGCCTAAACCGGCGGCCAGAATTACCAAAGAGAGTGACATATTTGGTTTGTCAGTTTAAATGAAACATTTATAAGGATTATTCAGATGAGCAACTCACCTAAGCTACTCATCTACGCTAAAGAAACGCGCTCTTTCTACCCTTACTAAGCCAAAACACGATAAACACACAAACACCGGTGCTGGCCAGTAATATCGTCGATAATGCGGCAGCTATTCCATATTCTCCATCCAGCACGGACACATAGATATGTACTGGCATCGTAATGGTTTTACCGGTATACAGAATCAGCGTAGAGGACAGCTCATTAATCGCCGTGATAAAGCTCATCATCGCGCCGGCTATGATGCCAGGCATGATTAAAGGCACCGTCACAAATGAAAACACCCTGAATGGGCTAGCACCAAGGCTTGCAGCCGCTTCTTCTATTGATGGTTTGACTTGTCGCAGGCTCGACGTTGTCGAACGCACACCATAAGGCAACCGCCGTATAAACAACACCATCACGATAATGGCGCTAGTGGCCACAAGATCCACAGGCCAGCGATTAAACGTGGTGACAAAACCAATGGCCATCACAATACCCGGTACAAGGTAAGGGACCATTAATATCGTATCGAGAAACCCCGACACCCGCCCCTCGCGCCTAACGATAAGGTACGAAATCATTCCACTTACCAGGGTGATAAACAACACCGCAGCTCCTGCAAACGCAAAACTATTCACCACAGCACGTGATATCTCATGCAGGACGCGGCTGTAGCTATTCAAACCGAATCCGCCCGTGAATACAGGGCCATTGGTTTCTAGGAATGAAGTGTAAACAACAACAATTGATGGCAGAACACTGCAAAGCACCACGGTGTAGCAAAAAACCGTTACCAGCAGGAATCGCCACCCTCGAATCTTCACTGGTTTTGATAAGTTAGTGAGCGAACTGGCGTAGCGTTTTTTAGAAATAATGTAGCGTTGTAGTAACACACCAATGATTGAGATGACAATCATGAGCATGGATATGGTGACCGCCAACGTTGGGGGCCCACCAAGCTCAGAGGTATATTGACTGTAGGCAACCGTTGAAAGTGTACGCACTTTACGGCCTATGATTGAAGGTGTGCCAAAATCAGCGATCGACAACACGAAACTTAAAATAGCGCCCGTACTCACCGCCGGGAATACCAGTGGCAACGTGACTTGTTTAAAGCGTTGAAAGGCCGTGCATCCAAGATTTTCCGCAGCCTCTTCCAATGATTTGTTAATAGAGGAAAACGCACTCTCTGTCATTAGATAAACAAAAGGATAAAACTTCAAACTAAATACCAGTACGATGCCGGTGTAGCCATAGATTGTGGGTACGCTAATACCGAAAAACTTAAACCAATTAGTCACTACACCATTCGCACCGAACATCATAATCCAAGCGTATGCACCGATAAACGGCGGCGACACCAACGCCAACACGGCCAACGTGGAAATAAGCGCCTTTCCAGGCAGCTGATACCGTGACATGCAATACGCCAAAGGCACGCCTAACAAGCACGCGCCAAGCATGCCCAGTACACCGACTATGATCGTGTTCTTTAACGCAGTGACATAGTATTTGTGGCTTAGAATTTTTGTGTAATTGGCTAGCGTAAGCTGCCCAGTTTCAGAATCCACAAAGCTCAACAAAAACACTTTGCCGATCGGTACAAATAATAAAACGGTAATCGTGAGGAGTGTCAGCATCAACACGATTGACCAGAAGTTCAACCTTGGGCGCCAACGTAACGCCTTACCAACACTATTTGATGAGCTCACAACCGCTGCCCAGCTTCATCCGCATGAAAGAAGCTTAGATCGTTTTTATCGACGACAACCCAAACAGTGTCATTCTCAGACAACCGCACGTATTCTTCCTTAGGCTCGATAATAATCTGCAGTGATGTGCCATCCAGTGCTTGAACGGTCAATCTCAATTCACGACCCGCAAAGCTGTGGTACTGCACCGTGGCAGGAAATCGGATCTGTGTTGTTGATGGTTGTTGCGGCGTATCAACTAGATCCAACTGTACTCGTTCTGGGCGAACGGACACGACGGCTCCTTTCGATGTGACCGAGGCAAGGCTGTTAGAAGGTATATCCGTGACAACCCCGCAAAACGCTACATGCTCAGCTGATAGGTCAAGCGGTAGAAAATTGTTGCTGCCTACAAACGATGCGACAAACTGATTAGCAGGCTGATGATAGATCGCCCAAGGCGTATCGCTTTGCTGAATGACGCCGTTATGCATCACACAGACATAATCCGACATCTCCAGCGCCTCTTCTTGGTCATGCGTGACATAAATGGTTGTTATGCCCAGTGTGCGTTGCAACGAGCGCAGCTCTCTACGCAAATCGATCCTCAATTGAGCGTCAAGATTGGATAGCGGCTCATCCATCAATAATACTTTGGGATTGGTCACCAGTGCCCTAGCCAGCCCGACACGTTGCTGCTGCCCGCCACTGAGTTCGTGTGGCATGCGATCTTGCAGGCTTTCTAGCTGAACAAGTTTGAGAATATCATTGACGCGTTCGGCTGCTTCCTGCTTAGGCACTCGGTGTTGCTTCAAACCAAACGCAATGTTTTTTCCAACGCTGAGGTGAGGAAAAATCGCGTAGTCCTGAAACACCATACCTATGTTGCGTTTATGAACCGGTACATGTTCAAGTGGCTCACCATCTACCAGCAACGAGCCCTGATCCTGTTGATGAAAACCTGCGATGGTTCTAAGCAATGTGGTTTTTCCACACCCACTCGACCCGAGCAAGGTGAAAAACGATCCACTAGGAATATCGAGCGATATATCCTGAAGAGCGACAACCTCTCCGTAGCTTTTCTTAATATTATTTATTTGGACTCGGGCCACGGTATGGTTGAATTTCCCGACTAAGAATAAGAACTAAACGAATAGCGAAAAAAGCAAAAGGCTGCCGAGCAATTTGCTCAACAGCCTTTTAACTCAGACAGCCTTTATTGGACTTCAAGCAACATATCGCCCCACAAACCGACTAACCGCTTTCGGTTCTCTGCAGCCCATGTACCGTCATAGTCAATGGTTGGGAAATCAGCCAATGGCGTCAGCTCGGGCACGGACTCCACATCAGTACGAATGGGGCGCCTACCCACTGATGCTACAACCTTTTGCGCTTCTTGCGAGTTCATAAAGTCTAGGAATTTCTTACCGCCATCAGCGTTTTTAGCCCCTTTAAGTAACGCCATGCCGTCAGGAACAATCGACGTGCCTTCCGATGGGTAAATAATCTCTACTGGGCCACCACCGAGTTTGAAACGTAGCGCCGCATCCTCTAACGTAACGCCAATGGCCATCTCGCCGTCGTTAACAAATTTTGGCACCGCGCCAGAACTATTAGATAGGATGAAATTTGTCAGCATCCCTTCATAGACTTCCCAACCCTTCTCCTCGCCAAACCCTTGGATCACGGTGGCAAGTTGAATATAAGAGGAACCAGACTTATCTGCTCTGGCGGAGGAAATCATTTCACGATACTCAGGCTTGGCAAGATCTGCCCAGCTTTGGGGAGCGGGTTTGCCATCCAGCTTTTCTGGGTTAACCAGAAACACACTAACGACAGCGGTGAATGGCAACCAAGTGCTTGGTCGCAATTTTGGGTTGATCTTGTCAGCATCTACCGGCTCGTAGGTTTCAAACAAATCGGCATTGGCATCCAGTACGGCACCGCCTACACTCCAAATAACATCAGCGCCTTTGCCGGGGCCTTCCGCTTTAATACGATTCATTAAGTCGCCGGTTCCGGCTTTAACAATCTCGACTTCTAGCCCTGACTGCTCACGAAACATCGGGACCAATGCATCAACAATTGCTTGTGGTGCGGCGGTATAAACACTAACGGGATCAGCTGCCATAGCTGGCGTAACAACACTGCTGACGCTAAGCGCCGTTGCCATTAATGTTGCTTTAACTATTTTATTGATTGGTGTCATGTGACTCTCTCTTAATTCCAATTATAGGGAGCACTATGGGTTCTAGTGACAGGTTAGATACTTCAAATATCACCATATCATAGGTAAGATGCATTCGCCAGAGCGCAAACCTATCGGTGTGATTAAGATTTTATGTTATTGTTTTTTTTGTGTTTCTGTAAGCTTTACAAGGACGAGCCACAATGAACAAATCAACAATCAAAGCCTTACTTTTTGACTTAGGTGGTGTTGTACTCGAAGTGAATTTTCAGCATGTATTTAAGTCGTGGGCCGCAATGAGCGCGCTGGATGAACACGAGATTAAAACGCTATTTAAAATGGACGAACACTATCAACAACATGAAAGAGGCCAAATCGACGCGTCCGTTTTTTTTGATCA
>CALJAA010000210.1 GCA_938028465.1 uncultured Granulosicoccaceae bacterium
GCTACCATTTTGAATATAAATAGCGCCACCCGATCCGTTTAATGTTTCGTTATCGAGGATTGTTACATTATCCAGTGTAGTGGTGCTTCCATCAGCTTGTATTGCCGCGCCATTCCCTGTAGTTAATTCACCTTCGGTTAGCGTTATATTTTGTATTAGCAGTTCATATCCATGGTTGTCGATGATCCTGTCGTCATCATTCGCAGCGAGAGTAGTTTGTCCCACGGTAGATCCAGAAATGACTAAATCGTCAAGTACGTCAAGATCGCCGGATAGGGATAGTTCCTCGTTCGGGTTTCCTTCAACTTTAAACACTCCAGCCTCTAGCTGTATTTCATCTGCGCCCGGTGTATTGTTCGCTGCGATGACTGCCTCGCGAATGGATATTCCGGTATCACCGGGGTTAAGTAGGAGAGAGTTTATTGATGTAGTATCCCCATCGACAACATCTTCAATGTCATTTACCTGTATTAATGCCAAAGAGCCAGTCCACTCTTGCTGGACACGTTCGGTACCAAGAGACGATGTTTCAACTAAGCCTGTAGTATTTTCTAGTACCCAATTACCACCACGGTTTTCATGTCCAGTAGTATCATCACTTGCTGCAACGTCGGCGCCGGTAATTGCTGCAAGCCGTTCTATAAGATTTAAACCGCTAACACCCTCAGTTAAATCGCATCCATAAAGCAGTACATCTGCATCGCTAGTTAAGTGAAGTCTCCAGCTTGTTAATTGTTCTTCAAAGCTGTTGACTGAATTAAGATCTAACCAATCCGTACCTAAACGTAAACCGTCGCTATCGCCGTGGGCTAAAAAATGAATACTGCCAACCGAATCGTATTGAGTAATTACTTGTGTTATTGAATCAATACCTCCAGTTTGCGTATCAATAATGTGCACGATTGCATCACCGCGATCTACGGCGAGAATAGCTTCAATCTCATCACGGCTAGCATCAGAGCGTATGTCGATAAAGATTAATTCAACTGGCTTTATCTCAGGGTTGGTGTCCGGCTCAGGGGTTGTGATGCTTTTCTGTGAAAACGGGTCATAAGAAATAGGTGTGTTGTACGAGTCTTGATCATCCAACAACAATGCGCCCACAGCCAAACCCAGAGGGTCTGCTGAAAAAAGCACGCGTGGCTCTAATCGCTCGGCGATGATTCGATCTTTATGTGTTGTTAGTTTCTTCTTCATTACCGCTAATGGCTTATGCAGCGCAGATGCTTCCTGCGTTGTCGCTACCGGAAAAAGTTGTGGCTCATCACGAACTAGCGGCAAAAACTGTGCGTTCTGCACGCTTGATGGGGCGTGAAGGGTGAATTCGTAGCGATCTTCAGGCAATGTGTGAGATGAGTCACACTGGGGTAGTTGGAACAGGTGGGGGCAGCTAGGTGGCTTAGCTTTGGTACGAATGAATGTTGCTTAGCTTATTGGCCGAACCGCTTGGCGCTCGTTAAGTATTCGATCTCTTCTGGCGTGGATTGGCGCCCTAAGACCTTATTACGGTGAGGGAAACGGCCAAACTGAACAATGATATCCCTATGTTCTATCGCTGCGTCTATTCCGCCCTTGGTGCCTAGCTTGTTGAATAGCGCTAATGATTGGTTTTGGGTATCCAGGTCTTCAGTGTGCATAAACGGCATATAGCAAAATTGCCGTTCTGCTTGGCTCATCTCTCTATCTAAGCCCTCATTGATCGTGTGCGAGGCTATCTCTAGTGCAAATGGGTCATAGGCAAACGCTTTGGGAGTTCCGCGATAGCTATTACGCGGGAATTGGTCCAGCACGATAGTGGCCGCAAGGAGCTTACGAGGCTCGTTACCCAAAGAGGTGGGTGTATTATCGGCAATGCGAGAAATAAGCGGTTCGAATTGATTTCTTATTGTGTCATCCACTCTTTTGGTAGACTGATACCACTGCTTCGGCGTGAGTTCTTCAAACCAGAAGGTAAGGACTTCGTCTTGCCAAAATTTTTGCAAACGACTTTGCAAATGGCCGCGTGGCGAGCCAGATGATTCGCCATGCAACTTATCGTGTGTTTTATCGTCAGACATGCATCAGCTACGCATTGGTGGTAGCGGGTATTTTAACCCAAAGTTAGCGATGACTCGGCGATTTAGCCAAGTTTAGTGTAGAACTCCTTTGGCATATGGGTTTCTACTAACCATCCACTGTTAAACAGTTTGGAAGGATTCATGAGCATTGATTTTAGTCGCTATGGTGTTCCTAATGAGCCTGCCAAAAACCGTGTTGGTTTTTTCTTGCTCGACACCTTTGGCATGCTGCCATTTATATCAGCATTAGAAGCATTAAGAGCGGCTAATCGGTTCAGCGGCCAAGCGCTTTACAGTTGGCACCTTTTTGGAGAAAGTGATTCGCCTGCGGTTGCGAATAACGCTATTGAGCAAGCGGTAGAAGGGCGATTGTTACCTACAGCCGAAATTGATCGCTTGATTATATGCGGCCCTCACGAACCCAACCATTATCAAAATGATGATGTCAGTCGCACGCTAAAGCAGCTGTCGAAAAATGGCGTGGCCTTAGGCGCACTTGATACCGGCACTTTTTTGTTAGCTCGAGCCAAGTTAATCGGTAACCGACGTTGCACTGTACATTGGGAAAACCTACCGGGGTTTGTAGAGGCCTATCCCGAACTTAATGTATCAAACGAGCTATACGAAATTGATCGTAACCTCTTCACCTGTGCTGGCGGTGATGCAGCTCTTGATATGATGCTAAGCATAATCGAGACAGAGCACGGCAAGCAGTTGTCTGCTCAAGTGGCCGATCTTTTTATACACACGGCCATTCGTCGTACCGGGGAATCTCAACGAGTTTCTACCCGAGATCGCACCGGTGTTTCGCATCCTGGTTTACTCGATTGCATTGAGCTGATGGAAGCGAATAAAGAACAGCCGCTAACCTCGACAGAGCTTGCCAACATGATCGGCATCTCTAGGCGCCAGTTGGAGCGTCTATTTCGTGTTCATCTAGAACAATCGCCATTGCATTACTATCAGCAGATCCGGCTGAAAGCTGCTCGCAAGCTACTCGAGCAAACCAGCATGAGCGTCACTGAGGTGGCGAGTGCGTGCGGATTCAGTTCAACTGACCACTTTTCACGTCGTTTTAAGCTGCTTTTTGGTGTGCCGCCACGCAATATCAGATAGATTCATGTTGTTGCCGCAAAACTTAGCTTATCTGTCGCTTATGGTCGCCTAGTATCCTGTCGAGCCAGCAATAATCGCGTGTCCATATACCGAGAATCAACAGAATGGCTACGTTATCTAAAGGACAATCCCGCCGTGGCGCCCGGGCTGCAAAGCGCGCTTTACGTGGCGGTCCGCTAGCCGATGAAGACCGAGCCGTACGGCCTGGTTTATCTGGTGGTAAGTACCATCCGCTGACTGATGGCGACGTACTCAAAATCAATGAAGCGGTGATGACCGCGCTCGAAACCATTGGTTTATCTCAAGCGATACCGTCGTGTATTGAGGCCGTAACCAAAGCCGGTGGTAAATATGAAAACGGCCGCTTATATTTCCCTCGTGCATTAGTAGAAGACACCATCGCCAATTGCGCTAAAGAATTAGTGCTCTATGGCCAAGACCCAAAACACGATATCGAAGTAACCGACAACCGTGTGTACTTTGGTACTGCCGGTGCTGCCGTACACATAGCTGATATTGAAGGCAATGAGTATCGTGAATCAGAACTAGCCGATCTATATAACATTTCGCGCTTGGTCGATACGCTCGACAACATTCACTACTTCCAACGTTGCCTAGTGCCGCGTGATGTGGCTGACCCATTAGATATGGATTTCAATACCTGCTATGCAGCGGTAAGCGGTACTACCAAGCACGTGGGTTCAAGTTGGGTTGAGCCAGAGAACTTTGAACAGTCGCTACAAATGCTTCACATGATAGCCGGTGGCGAAAAGAAATGGCGCGAGCGTCCGTTCGTGAGTATGTCTAACTGTTTTGTTGTTCCACCAATGCGGTTTGCTGAAGATTCGTGTTTTTGCCTTGAGTCTGCCGTTCGCGCGGGTATGCCGACATTGCTGCTAGCTGCGGGGCAGGCAGGGGCAACTAGTCCAGCGTCCTTAGCGGGTGCCGTTGTACAAGAGGTAGCTGAAGTATTGGCAGGCCTGGTTTGGGTCAACTTAATTGTGCCAAAACACCCAGCTATCTTTGGCACATGGCCATTCGTATCCGACCTACGTACCGGTGCCATGAGTGGCGGTAGTGGTGAGCAAGCCGTGCTAATGGCGGCCTGCGGGCAAATGGGTCGATTCTATAATGTCCCGACCGGTGTCGCTGCGGGTATGGCGGACGCCAAGTTCCCTGATGCACAATCAGGGTTTGAAAAGGCCTATACCAATACGTTGGCTGCTCATTCTGGGGCTAACCTAATTTATGAATCAGCAGGTATGCATGCTTCATTATTAGGGTGTTGCTACGAAAGCTTTGTAATAGATAACGATATGCTCGGTGCGATAAATCGTACTGTCAGAGGTATCGAAGTCACAGATGAATCGCTGTCGCTGGATGCTATGCGTGATGTTTGTATTGATGGCCCTAGTCATTATTTAGGCCATGATCAAACGTTTGGTTTGATGCAAAAGGATTACATTTATCCTGAAATCGGTGATCGTACCAGCCCCAAAGAATGGGCTGAAGCCGGAAAGCCAAACCTAATTGTAAACGCGCGCGCTAAAGTGGATGACGTTTTAGCGACTCACTTCCCGAGCCATATCAGCAACGAGCTGGATGATGAGATTCGAGAAAAATTTAATGTCTTGTTGCCAAAAGAAGCAATGAGTCCTAATCAGGAAACATAATGAAAACGCAGGCACGAGTAGTAATTATAGGTGGTGGTGTTGTAGGTTGTAGCGCCATGTACCACCTAGCCAAGCGCGGTTGGACTGATGTGGTACTCGTTGAAATGGATGAGCTCACATCCGGCTCTACTTGGCACGCAGCGGGTAACATCCCAACGTTCTCTGGTGTGCGCAATATGATTAAGTTGCAGCACTACAGTACAGAGTTATACGCAAAATTAGCTGTCGATCCTGAATACCCGATTAACTATCACCAAACGGGTTCTATCCGTTTGGCTCAAAACAATTCTCGCATGGAAGAGTTTCATCACGTAACCGGCATGGCTAACGCCATGGGCCTTGAATACGAGATGCTTGACACCGCTGAAATGAAAAAGCGTAATCCCTTTTTAGAGGATCACGATTTAGAAGGTGCTCTTTGGGATCCGTACGATGGCGACATCGATCCAAGCCAGTTAACGCAAGCGCTAGCTAGTGCATCTCGTAAAATGGGTGGCGAGATTAATCGCTTTACTAAAGTAACGGGCGTTGAAGCAATGCCTAACAACGAATGGAAGGTCAAAACTGACAAGGGCGACATCCAGTGTGAGTACGTGATCAACGCTGGCGGTTACCGAGGTGCTGAAATCACTGAGATGGCGGGTAACTTCTTGCCGATGGTTTCGATGGAGCATCAGTATCTAGTCACCGAAGCAGTGCCTGAACTGGAAGCGGCGAAAGACCTCATGCCACTTGTGCGTGATCCTGATGATTCGTACTACCTACGTCAAGAGAAGCAAGGTTTGATACTCGGCCCCTATGAATGGCAAGCCACGCCACATTGGGCTGATGGCAAATTGCCAGACAACTTCGCCTATGAGTTATACGCTGATGATTTAGAGCGTTTGGAGTGGTACATCGAAGCCGCTTGTAAGCGTATGCCTATTCTAGGCACCGTTGGTGTGCAAAAAGTCATAAACGGTCCTATCCCGTATTCGCCTGATGGCAACCCCTATGTTGGCCCAGCATTTGGCCTGAAAAACTTCTTTCATGCTTGTGGTTTTAGCTTTGGTATTTGCCAAGGTGGTGGTGCAGGTAAATCCATAGCTGAATGGGTTATCGATGGCCGTCCTGAATGGGATTTATGGGCGCTTGATCCGCGTCGTTACACAGAATACGCCAACCAGAAATACGTGGTTGATCGCGCAACTGAGTTGTACCAAAACGAATACGCGATTGGTTTTCCCGAAGACGAATGGCCAGCTGGTCGTCCTGCACTGACGTCACCCACATACGAAGCGTTAAAAGATAAAGGCGCACCGATGGGTGCACGTGGTGGTTGGGAACGCGCAACCTATTTTCCAGAAGATGGCACAGCGGCTGAAGTTGAACCTAGCTTCCGTCATAAGTCGTATCACTCCACCGTTGCAGCTGAATGTAAGCACGTTCGCGAAAAGGTCGGTGTGTTGGATCTCTGTGGTTTTACTAAGTACGAATTGAAGGGCACAGGCTCTGCTGCTTGGCTCGATACAATGATTGCGGGTAATTTGCCAAAGGTAGGCAGATTAAGCCTTTCGTACTTCTGCACCACAACAGGTGGTGTATGGAGTGAAATGACGATCACTCGTATGGATGAAGAGCATTTCATCTTAGTAACTGCAGCAGCTGCTAAATGGCATGACATGCAATGGCTGGTTGAGCACATGCCAGCAGAGCACACCATGGAGCTGACGGATATCACTGACGACTACGGCACTTTAGTTGTGGCTGGGCCAAGTTCGCGTGATGTGATGCAGAAGATGAGTAACGGCGACTTCAGTAAAGAAGGGTTCAAGTGGCTGACGGCTCAGCGTGTAACGCTTGAAGGTGCTGATGTTATTGCTCTGCGTGTTAACTATGTAGGTGAGCTGGGCTGGGAGCTTCATGTTCCTGTTGCTAAGCAGCTTGATTTATATAACGCCATCATGAAAGCCGGCGAAGAATACGAGATTCGTGACTTTGGTATCTATGCGATGGAGTCAATGCGCTTAGAGAAATGCTACCGCGCATGGAAACTCGAGCTTGATCACGAGTATTCACCGTTGCGTTCTGGCCTTGATCGCTTTGTTAATTTAGATAAGCCAGATTTTATTGGCAAAGAAGCCATGGTTAAAGAACTTGAACAAGGCTTGCCAGATTTGTTCGTGCCGTTTGTATTAGATGAAGACGACTGCGATGCCGTTTACGGTTGCCCAGTATTGGTTAATGGCGAAGTAGTGGGTTACACTACATCGGGTGGTTACGGTCACTGCATCGAGAAGAGTATCGCCTTGGGTTATATCCGTACTGATCTGGCTACAGCGGGTACTAAAGTGCAGATTGATGTGTTGGGCAAAATGCGAAATGCAGAAATTGTCGCTGAGCCGATTTATGATCCGGAGAATAAAAAGCTTCGGGCTTAATCGGTCATGCCCAGTGGGGCACTTACATCCCGCGTATTCGGTCATCCCCGCGAAGGCGGGGATCCATCTACGGTATTGAATATGGATCCCCGCCTTCGCGGGGATGACAAGCCAGCGCGGAGTTGTCTAGCCAGCGCGGGGATGACGAAGCTCTAGAAGCACGACAAGCCCCCGCGCCACCAACCAGATTGTGTAGAATCCCCTGATTCGTTCTCAATCAAATACCCTCATGTATCAGCGCGCCCATGTCGGCCACTACTAATTCAATACGTTTTAGCAAACGAGCCATCTTCGCTGATTGCCGGCGTACGCTGCGCATGGCTTTACCGTTGATGGCAGCGCAGGTTTTGCAATCAGCTAATAGCGTCGTGGATGCCCTGGTAGCGGGTCGTCTCGGGCGAGATGAATTAGCGGCCGGTGGCATCGGTGCGGGTATCTGGTTTTTCTCTTCTCTTATTTGCATTGGTCTGATTGCAGGCGTATCGCCAACACTATCGAAACTGATAGGCGAGCGTCGACGCAATGCAGTGGGTGCAGGTTTTAGGCAAGGCATTTGGCTGGGTGTGTTTTGTGGTCTTGCCTCTCTAGTGCTCGCCCTTGTGCTGGCGTTTAGTGTGCCTCACTGGAATCTGGCTGATGGCTTAGCGCCGCTGGTACAACAGTATTTATTTGCAGCCTGTTGGAGCATGCCCGCGTTTGCAATGCTGATGGTTTGCCGTAATGTCTTTGAAGCAACTGGTATTACAAAACCCGTGTTGCTCGTTCAAATAGTAGGCTTGATCGTTAACCTCTTAGGTAATCTCGGGTTTGGATTGGGTTGGTTCGGTTTACCTAAGTTAGGTTTGGTTGGTATTGGCCTATCCACCACATTGGTGTTTTTTGTTATGGCCATTGTGTTGTTTTGGTTTATGCGCGGGCCGCGATTTTCTCGCTACCAGTTATTTGCGCAGTTTGAAGGCATTAATTTTGATGCCCAAAAAACGATGCTAATACTATCTGTTCCTATTTTCTTTGCCCTGCTGTTTGAAGCAGGCTTGTTTTCGGCCACAGCAATACAAATGGGTTTAATTGGATCAAAAGAATCTGCAGCACATAATATTGCGATTAGTATTTCGGCGCTAACTTACATGCTCCCATTGGGGATGTCATTTGCACTGACCGCCAGAGTAGGTCATGTATATGGTCGAGGTTTATCATCATCGATCCGTTTGCGTGTAGTCAGTGGATTGATATTAATGGTGATGCTGGCAGGTACCACTGCACTCATCCTGTTGGCTACGCGGCACGCTTTACCAACACTCTACACAACAGATGAATCGGTAAAATCACTGGCTGCCACATTGTTGGTATTTGGTGCTTTGTTTCAGTTGTCCGACGGCGCACAAATTGTGTTGATGGGGATGTTGCGCGGTTTGCAAGATACCCGAGTACCGATGTTAATCAATGCGTTCTCCTATTGGGGCGTGGCATTTTTGTTGGGTTACTTTGCAGCGCATCACTGGGGTATGGGCGCGCGCGGGCTATGGATGGGCTTAGTGATTGGTTTGTCGGTATCGTCTTTATTATTGGGCATGCGGTTACGTGATCGATTAAGAGCGTTTGATAATGCCTAAACAAACGCCACCATTACAACTCGCTATTCAGTGGCAATTTGGTGCTAAAGGCTATATTGATTCTGGAAAAATGTCTTTGCACAATCAGGGTGAGCATTCACTGGATGGGGCAAGATTGTGCTTATCAGGCATCGTGCGGTTTACTGAAAACACACCGATAACCGGTGCCACACTAGATGAATGTACTTCTAATTATGCTGTTTTTACCCCCGATCCAAACCAATCATTAAACCCTGGAGACGTTTGGGATATCAAGGTAGGCGAGCCAGATTACCCGATGCGGCATTACACTGAGGGAGTTGTTAGCGCCTACCTCTGTTTACAAGACGGTACGCTGATGGATGTGCCGATCACGCAAGCTTCTGCTCAACAAGGGTCGGTGATGCATCTGCCCAAAGCACTTACCGTAAAATCAGCCAACGAAGAGCCTTTAGCTAATAATAGCTGGAGCATTATACCGTACCCCAACGAGTTGAATTTGCAAGGTGTGTCAAACGCACCTACGGGTCTGCATTTTGATAAAGCCCGTATTGAGCTTCAAGCTATTGTAGATAGCTTTCTAAGCCTAACTAAGCAACTCTTCCCGCAAGAGGCATGGTATGAGCCAGATGGGGCTGCAACACTGACTGTGTTATTTGCTGATGGCAAGCAATATGAAGAAGAACAATACAGTCTAACGTTTGATGTTAATCAAGTGCTGGTTACAGCGTCGAATGCAAATGGTTACCTATATGGTTTGATCACTTTAGGGCAATTAATCAGAGCATCCAATATCAATCCGTCTGTGGCGTTTCCGGCAAGCGGTGAAATCAGTGATCAACCCGCACATGCATGGCGAGGCTGCCATTTAGATGTCGCGAGGCAGTTTTATAGCGTCAACACGGTTGAACAGTTTCTTAACGTCATGGCATGGAACAAGCTAAACCGCTTTCATTGGCATCTGAGTGATGACGAAGCATGGCGAGTTGAAATCAATGCCTACCCAGAGCTAACAGAAATTGGCGCATGGCGAGGACATGGCAAGCCGATACCGCCAGTGCTGGGTACCGGTAGCCGTACTGTTGGTGGCTTTTATACACAGCAAGACATCAAACAAGTTGTAAAGAGCGCTGATCGTTTAGGCATTGTTGTGGTGCCCGAGTTAGATATGCCTGGGCATTGTTATGCTGCCTTGCAGTCCATCACTAACCTTGCTGATCCGTTAGAGCCCGTGTCGTATAAATCATTGCAAGGGTTTGCTAATAACTGCCTTAACCCTGTGCGAGATGAAACCTATACCTTTATTGAACATGTGTTGGATGAGTTGTTGCCATTGTTTCCTGGTAACTTTTGGCATGTGGGCGCAGACGAGGTGCCGGATACAGCTTGGCACGCCGCTCCTTCTGTTCGTGGTTCTAACCACAATAATATTGAAACTGCGCGATCACTACAGGCTGTGTTTCTTAAGCGGCTACAAGCCATGCTGTCTCAGCGTGGCGTCATTACAGGTGCGTGGCAAGAGGCTGCGATTGAAGAAGGTATCGGCACGGATAATTCGTATTTGGTGGCATGGCTCGATACTGATGTTGCAAAACAGCTTGCCAAGCGTGGATATCAGGTTGTCGTGAGCGCAGGGCAGGCCTATTATCTTGATATGGCCATGGCGGATGAATGGTCGGAGCCAGGTTTAGGATGGGCGGGCAGTGTTAGCCTTGAGCAAACCTACGGGTTTGACCCAACTGAAGGCTGGAGTGATGAGCTTCAACCGCGTTGTATGGGAGTACAAGCTTGTATCTGGTCAGAACAGATGATTAACGCTGCGGTGTTTGATTATCTGGTGTTTCCACGTTTATCCGCAATGGCGGAAACTGCGTGGACATACAAACACAACAAAGATTGGAAACGATTCTCAACTGTATGCAACTCTATGCCAACACTCTATAACTCATGAGCCAAGTATTAAAGCCAGAAGATGTTAATTACTTAGTCGTTCACTGCTCTGCTTCTGATGATGATGTGGACATGTCGTCAAGTGATATCCATGAAATGCATCTCGGCTTTGGTTGGCATGGTATTGGTTATCACCGGGTGATACGTCGATCAGGCCAGCTTGAAATGGGGCGGCCGGAGTATTGGGTTGGTGCGCATGTGTTCGGGTTTAACGATCAAAGCGTAGGCGTTTGCATGATCGGTTGCCATGAATTTACCGATGAGCAATTCCATACTCTAGAGGCGACGCTGCGTGAGTGGCGCAAGCGTTATCCTCAAGCCACCATATGTGGTCATTGCGATTTTTCTTACACCGAAAAAACTTGCCCCAATTTTAACGTAGCCGATTGGTGTGAATCAAAGGGTATTAGCGTTGGGCCGGTACAGGCGTGAGCATTAAACACATCATAGTGCGTAGCGCACCGCTTTACGCCGTGGCTGATTACGCTGCAGAGCTAGAAACTGAATGCTTGTTTGGTGAGCAGTTTGACGTTGTAAAAAGTGAGTTAACGTTCTCGTTCGGCAAGCTCGTTACGGACGGGTACGAGGGATGGGTGCCTACGGCTGCTTTGGGTGAACTGCCAACAGCCACTCATCGTATCTCTGCACTTGGCACTTGGGTGCGAGCTAATGAAGATATTAAAAGCCAATCCCTGATGTCTTTGAGTATGGGGTCGTTGGTAACGGTACAGCAGCAAGCGGATCGTATCAACCAAGTGGCTATGCCGCTGGATGCGCAAGGGTACATACCACAATCGCATTCCATGGTAGCTGAAGAGGTGCAGCATGATTGGGTGTGCGTTGCTGAACTATTTTTAGGCGTTCCTTATCTTTGGGGTGGCCGCACGCAAAATGGGCTCGACTGCTCGGCCTTGGTTCAACTAGCGGCGCAGAGTGCGCAATTGAAACTGCCACGAAACACCTCACAGCAGCAATATGAAGGCAACGCAATCGACAGTGTTGAACAATTGCAGCGGGGTGATTTAGTCTTTTGGAAAGGCCATGTTGGAGTGATGCAGTCAGCCACCCAGCTATTACATGCCAATGCTCATCATATGCAGGTGGCCAGTGAGCCACTGCAGCAAGCTGTGGAGCGGATAAAACTAAAAGAAGGCCCGATAACTGCCATGCAGCGCTTGGTCAGCCGAGCCTAGCCGTGGCAACCTCTTCGTCAATGCTATCCATAATCGGCTTAATGTCTGGCACCAGTGTTGATGGCATTGACGCAGCCTTAGTTCATACCGATGGCAATACACTGAACCGTACAGCCCATGTATTAACGGGCCAATATCGCAACGCAACGAAACAAGCCATATTGCAGATAGTGAATAACCCAGAGAGTTTGCTCCGCGATCGTGCATTCGCTTTAGAATTAGAGTTATTAATTGCAGAAGATCATGCGGTAGTTGTTAATGAATTAAAACAACGCGCAGGAGAAAAGATCGACTTACTTGGGTTTCATGGGCAAACGGTATATCACAACCCAAATGCAGCATTAACGATTCAGTTAGGAGATGCTAGAACCTTAGCTCAATTGACCGGTGTTAATACGGTATTTGATTTCCGCCTCAACGATATGGTTCATGGTGGGCAGGGCGCGCCTTTAGCACCGATCTATCACCAATACCTATTGAGTGAATTTGCCATTCAAGCCCCGTCGGCGTTTCTTAATATTGGTGGTATCAGTAATGTCACACTTTGGGATGGGCAGCATTTATTGGGTTTTGATTGTGGCCCGGGTAATTGTTTGATGGATGATTATATGCGTAAGCACTTTGATCGTTCTTATGATGAAGCCGGAGGCATTGCAGCACAAGGGGTTGTTGATGAATCATTACTTATGCGGCTAATGAGTGATGCCTATTTTGATGTGGCGCCACCTAAATCACTTGATCGGCAATACTTTTCAGCCATGTTGGTTCAGTTAAACGCACTTAATAAACATGATGCTATGGCTACGCTAAATGCCTTTACAGTTGAAGCCATTGTTAAGTCAATCCATCATTTGCCTATTCAACCATTGAGTATGATCGTTGCCGGTGGCGGTCAACACAACGCGCAGCTGATGAGTAATCTCAAATCTAGATTACACTGCGATGTAAAAAGTGCCGATGCCCATGGTATGGATGGCAACTACACAGAAGCCGAGCTGATGGCGTACTTAGCAGCGCGGCATCATTATCAACAGCCGTATACCTACCCAGGTACTACCGGCGTTAATGCCCCTTGTAGTGGCGGTAAAACGGTTAAGGTTGGTTAACTAACAATAGGGTGACATCAGTATGCAATGGCGAGAAGCAGCGGAGCGGGCACTCGGTGATTCTATCCAGTCTTTATCATCTGTTGGTGGTGGAGACTTTGCTGAGGCATTTCGAGCAGAGCTTGCATCTGGGCAGTCTGTATTTATTAAAACGCACCGTGCACCACCACCGGGTTTCTTTACCACTGAAGCCAATGGCTTATCGTGGCTACGAGCTACTAATACGGTAGCGATTCCCGAAGTGCTCGCCGTGTCTGACGATCCTCCGTTCCTAGCTTTAGAGTGGATAGACATAGGCCATCAACGAAGTATTGATGATTCGGTACTGGGCAGATCATTGGCACAACTGCATAAACAATCGTTTGAATGCTTTGGCCGGCCCGACGCCTGTACCACTGGCAGCTTGGCTGTGCCCAATGAGCCCACAGAGGGCTGGGCGACGTTTTTTGCCACCCAGCGGTTACTGCCGTTGGCAGATATAGCAGATGATCGTGGAGCATTACCTGCAAAGGGCATTGATGGGCTTAGACATGTTGCGTCAAAGCTTGAGCAGTGGCAGCTTGATGAGCCCGTATCGTTATTGCATGGTGACCTATGGGCGGGTAATAGGGTGTGTGCAGCGAATGGTCAGAGTTGGTTAATTGACCCAGCTGCACATGGTGGATGCAGAGAATTTGATATTGCCATGATGATGTTGTTTGGCGGCTATGACGAAACCTGTTTTGCAGCCTACAACGAGGAGTACCCATTACAGCCTGAGTGGCAGTCACGCATAGCCTTGCATCAACTTGCACCTCTAACGGTGCATGCGATTAAATTTGGTGGGTCGTACGGTAGTGCCACCATGGCTGCATTGAAAAAATACGTGTAATGATTTGACTGCCGTTAACGCTGAGCGAATAATTTATCAAGTTGCCTTGATGATAGTAAACGCTTTAGTACGCCTGCGACACGGGTTGGGGTGGTGACGTAATATCGCGGTTTTGGCCGATTGCTATTGAGTGCTTTAAGCAATACGTCAGTGACAGCCGAAGAAGGTAATTCAAACCTATCTTTCTTTTTGTCGGTTTCGTATAGTCTTGGTATGACGTTTTTCTCGTAGTGTTCTTTATTTAACGAGTTTTCGACATCTATCCATTTTTCAAAATGGGGTTGTGAATTAACCCTTATTTTTGTTCCTATTGGGCCAGGCTCAATTAACACGGTGTGAATGTTCGTGTTGTGTAGCTCTAGGCGGAGGGTATCCGTTAAGCCTTCCATAGCAAATTTGGTTGAGTTGTAAGCGCCTCTATTGGGTAGTGCACAAAACCCTAAAACCGAAGAGCAGTTAATAATATAACCTTGCTTGTTTTCACGCATCGAGGGTATGAGTGCGCTGATTAATTCAAACTGACCAAAAAGATTCGTTTCAAAAATGGCACGTAAGGCGTCTCTTGGTAGGTCTTCTACTAAACCTGGTATGCCGTAAGCGCCATTATTAAATAGGGCGTCGAGTTTGCCGTTGGTTTCAGACAGTACGCGTTGTGCTCCAGCGGTTACGGATTCAGAGCTAGCGTAGTCGAGGACAAAACTAGTTAAGCCTTCACCTTGTAAGCGTACGCAATCGGCCTCTTGCCGACAGGTGGCAAACACTTGCCATCCTTGAGCGTGTAGGGTGGACGCGGCGTCGTAACCAATGCCAGAGGAACAACCGGTAATCAGAATCGAACGTTGAGACATAAGCGCGTGCGCAGCGATAGACGCACACACGTTATCACAGAAGGATCGGCGGTACTACGCTTAGCCCGCGCCCATGCTTTCAAGCGCATTATTGGCGCGTTCATACCAAGCGCGTGACAAGATATTATCCTTTGCCATTGTAATGCCTAGCACGTCGATGCCGGTGTGCTTGTAGCGTAAGTCCTCATAGATAGAAACAGCGAGCTGACGGTTACCCATTTCTTGATGAGCCATCGCCTCTGCATAGAGTGCTGTGTCGTAGTAGGTCGTATCGGGGTACTGCGAGCGCAATTGCTTCATTGACGCTACGGCTTGAGGATAGTCTTTTGTATCCATAAGCTGGCTATAGCCTTTTAAGTAAAGCGCATCATCAGCAAAGTAACTTTCAGGAGAGGTGGCAAGCAAGGTGTCGATATCTCTGTTTGCGTTTTGAATGTCACCTGTTTGGCGAGCATTCAGCGCTGAGAGATAAAGATCAAAGCCAGCGTTTTCTTGTTCTCCGTAAAGCGCTGATTCGTTTAGCACAGGCTCTTTGATTGCTGCGCGTTGTTTATTAACCGTAACTGGGTCGGCTGCGAGATATTCTTTATATTTGGCACGGGATTCAACGTAATTGCCATCGTCTTCAAGTGCTTGCGCAGCGTAAAACACCTGCTCGTTTTGATTGGCAGCGTCACTAACCTGAACGATAGTATCGAAATCAATATCCAAATCAGCAAATTTTCTACCGTCGGTTACGGGTGCAAACGTTAGCCTTACTTTGATTGCTTCAGATGGGTTTAGCACCACGTCATCTATATGATCGGTTTCAAATTCATCCGAATTATCCCCTATTAACTTAAGTGATTTAATCGGATAGATATCGCCACCACGGTTAGTGATTTGGATTTCTTGAGTAGAACGAGTACCCACATCCTGAGTACCAAAATAAAATGTTGGAACAGAGACATACAGGTAAGAGCCAGCTACGCCCGTGCCAGCAGGAGCGCTACTACCTCCGCCACCGCATGAAACAAGCGTTGCGCTGATAAGTGAAACTACGCCAAAGCGGCGCAAAGTCTGTAGTGTGCAGTTCATTTGATTAGCCATCCTGATACGAGACGATTAAGCGGCTTTTGACTCGTTTGAGTCAGCACTGTCAACTTGAAAGTAATCAAGTGCCATCTTGGCGTTGCGCAGGGCGTTATCAGTAGAATTGTCTTTGTCGTCTTCAACCTGTGCAATCTCAGACTTAGCTGCACTAATCTGCTCGCGAATAGAGCTAACGGCATTCGTAAGTTCGTCGGCTATTTCACCGAATTCGCCTTTGTCAGATTCACGTAAGCGAACATCTAGATTACCTTCGCCGATTTCGCGAAGGGTACGTTTGATGGCAAGTAGCGGATGACCAAGCTTGCGAGTGATATAGATGGCAAGCGTGGCAGTTAGCAATACGTTTACTACCAACATGGCCAATATCCACTTAGACAGCAACGTTGTGACACCGGGTACCGACTCGGCGATTAAGCGCATGTCTTCTGATGCAAACAATAATGGCGCTTGCCCTGCTACTAAACCGTTTAGGATTTGATGATAAAACACACCAAGCAATACGCTGGTGATAACCAAATAGATCGCTGACAAGGCCATCACGCGACGAATCTCTCTCGCCTGGAATGTCTTATCTTTAAAAATAGATAGTAGGAAAAACGAATCGGAAGAACGTGCCATGTCGGGGGCCTGGTCTGGTAGTCAATATATCCATTAATGTCGGCTGATTCACAACTAACTTGACTGGCTACTAGCGAGGTTTTGGGTGTTGCGTGTGTGATTTAAAGTTGAATAATGAGACACAATATTAAGTAGAGGTATTTTCTATATTTGTATAAAAAACAATTACATACGTTGTAAATATCTCATTGCCTTTGGTCAGTGACGGGTTTATTCTGTTTACACTGCCCAGTACCATCTCTGCGCGCTAGAATGAGAACCTAGTCACACAGATCAAATATCGACTCCATTCTTATGCTCAACGATTTTTATGTTTGAACAAACCGATCAAGTAGTGGATGCAGGCTTCATCGTATCGCTGGCGGGTTTGGTCTATTTCGTTATGGCTGCTTTAGCCGTGACGCATGTTGTATTGAATAAACAGAATGAAGGTGCTGCGGTTAGCTGGTTAGGCATTATTGTTCTTTCGCCCTTTTTTGGCGCCATTTTGTACTGGCTTTTTGGGGTGAATCGCATTCGTATCAGAGCTCAAGCGCAAAAACAACAGCCTAATTTGAGCGGCAACAATACCTTGTTGGAAGGGCGATATTGTGTGTCTGAGGCGCTGAATGAAAGAATGCTCGTGGGCAGTAAGATTCATCGAGCTCCCTATCTTATCGGCAATGATGTGTCATTTTTGTTCAATGGCGATGAGTCTTATCCGCGTATGCTCGACGCGATAAATCGATCTACTGAAAGTGTCGTTTTATCCAGTTATATATTTGACTATGACGACATTGGTAAGCAATTTGTAGACGCGCTGGCGCGTGCAAATGATCGCGGTGTATCAGTTAGAGTTTTAATAGATGGGGTTGGTGTGGGCTACGCTATTGGCTTAGCCAAACCTGATCGTATGTTAAAAAAACGAGGTGTTAAGACAGCGCGCTTCCTATCTACGCTATTTACTGCTGACACTCGTTTTATCAATTTACGCAATCACCGAAAAATATTATCAGTAGATGGAGTGGTGGCTTTTATAGGTGGTATGAACATTCGTAAAGAGAATTTACAGGGAAGTGATAGTAAAAGTAAAACGCAAGATATCCACTTTGAAGTGCGTGGGCCGGTTATTAATCAAATCAATGCGGTGTTCGCGCAAGATTGGCAATTTGCTTCAGGTGAATTGCTTTCCCTGCCGCTTTGGAATGGAGAGGTCGCTGAAGAGCCTTCTATCATTTGCCGAGTGATTGTGGACGGGCCGGATGACAACTACCAGAAACTTGAATTATCCTTGTTAGCAGCTATCAATGCTGCAACCAGATCGATTTCAATAGTAACACCTTATTTTTTACCTAATGACAAGATTCTCTCTGCATTACAACTGGCAGTGCTGAGAGGCGTGCAGGTAGAAGTGATTTTGCCCGAAAAAAGTAATCTGAGATTTGTTGGATGGGCAATGGCAGCAAATGAAAAAAAACTATTGCGCCTAGGTGTAAAATTATTTAGATCACCAAGCCCCTTTGATCATAGTAAGTTGTTCATTGTGGACGGTGATTGGGTATTAGTAGGGTCCAGCAATTGGGATGCTCGCAGTTTAGAGTTCAATTTCGAAATAAATATGGAATGCTACGATAAAGCGTTCGGCGTTACCGCTACCGAATGCTTTGAACAAAAACGTGGTGCAGCTACGCCGGTTTTGAAGGCGCGCAAACGCTATTTTGTTGCTAATTTACGCAATAATTTCTTCCGATTGTTTTCACCATACTTATAACAAGATAGCCATAAATTCATGATCAAGCGAACCTTGTTACCTCATTCGTTTACTGCTGCAGATACAGCGCTACACATCGGGGAAGCAAAGCAAGTACCACTCAGCCCGATAATACGTTGCTTGGTATGGAATATATGGAAAGCAAAACGTCGAGGGTGGTTAGAGGAATTTTCTCAGCTGTGTCGAGATAAAGATTTAGTGATACTGCAAGAAGCGGTGAGTAACGCGCCAAGTGATGCGTTTTTCGCAAGAAACGACAGTTTTGAATGGGTGATGGCGCGTAGTCACAAACACCCGCGCACCGCAATTGAAACGGGTGTTAAAACAGGATGCATCGCCGCGAGTTTATCATCGACAATTTACGCGTCACCGCATTCTGAACCCATAGTTAATACTCAAAAAATGTTATTGCAAACGGTTTATCCCTTAAGCAATGGTTACGAACTGTTGGTGCTAAATATGCACGCTATAAATTTTGTATCAAACAAGAAATACGTATCCCATTTAGATCAGCTTGCCGGGGCATTGGATCATCACAACGGGCCTGTTATTTTGGCTGGCGACTTCAATACGTGGAGCCTTAAGCGTTATGGGTGTTTTAGCGACGTCGCGTTAAGCTTTGGTTTGATTGAAGCTAAAATGCAGCGCAGGAGAAAGTGGGCGCATATGAATCAGCATTTGGATCATGTTTTGTATCGCGGTTTAACACTACGTGGCATTGAGTCACTAGACCATGTCAAACTATCCGACCATTCCCCAATAACCGCAACTTTCGAACAGGAGAATCTGTGATGGATTTTAATCAGCCCTTAGGTGGTAATGAGATGCCTCGCTTTGCAGGCCCGACAACGATGATGAGGTTGCCCGCGCAAGATACGGCCGAAGGATTAGATGCATGCTTTGTTGGCGTGCCAATGGATATCGGCACATCTCATCGAAGCGGCACGCGGTTTGGGCCTCGTCAGATAAGAGCAGAATCAGCTATGTTGCGGCCCTATAATATGGCCACTCGCGTATCACCGTTTGATCATTTGCAGGTGGCTGATATCGGTGATGTAGCAGTTAATACATTCAACCTAGTTAAGTCGGTTGAAATCATTGAGAAGCACTTTGATCAGATTCTCGCACACGATTGCATCCCATTAGCCTTAGGTGGAGATCACACGTTAACGCTGCCGATACTGCGAGCCATGGCTAAAAAGTATGGTCCGGTTGGCCTAGTACACGTTGATGCTCATGCAGACATAAACGAACATATGTTTGGTGAAGCTATTGCTCACGGCACCCCGTTTAGGCGTGCAGTGGAAGAAGGCCTGCTTGATTCTAAGCGCGTGGCGCAAATTGGTCTGCGTGGTACGGGTTACGCTGATGATGATTTTGATTGGCCTAGAGAGCAGGGCTTCAGGGTGGTTACGGCAGAGGAGTGCTGGCACAAATCACTTACGCCATTGATGGCAGAAGTTAGAGAGCAAGTAGGCGCTGGCCCTGTGTATCTTAGTTTTGATATTGATAGCCTTGATCCAGCGTTCGCACCTGGCACAGGCACCTTAGAAATAGGTGGGTTAACCACTATTCAGGGGTTGGAAATTATCCGTGGCCTAGCCGGTGTGAATCTAGTTGGAGCGGATTTAGTTGAAGTATCGCCGCCGTATGACCAGGCGGGAGGCACGGCATTGATTGGGGCAAACTTGCTGTACGAGATGTTGTGCGTAATGCCGGGTGTTAAGTCCGCTTAGCGATTTGGTTGAGCAGTAGTATTTAGTTTTGTACTGATTTTATTAGCACTAGAACAAACAGTACAACGCCACCAAGTAGCATCGCTGTGGTCATCCACTCTTTGCTGCTCCCTCGCGGGCCGTTTTTAAGCCAGTGCCGAGCAGTGGGGATCATGCGCCAGATAAAGACACCAAGCAATGCAGCCCAGACGATTTTCATCCACATTTCCATTGGTATCTCCAGTGAGCCGGTTAACGAACCGGCTCACATAGCTTTATTTGCTAATAATTAATAAGAAAGGTAACTAATTATTAGTCGTCGCCCATCACACCAAGAAGGTGTAGAAGGCTTGTAAAGATGTTGAAGATATTAATGAACAGCGACGTAGTCGCGCGGATGTAGTTAGTTTCGCCACCGTTAATGATACGGCTAGTATCAAACAGTAGGAAGCCACTCATCAATAAAATCATGCCGGCAGAGATAGCCATGTTTAATGCAGGCATTGCAGTGAACAAGCTAACAATGATCGCGCCAAACAATACGATCAAACCAACCATCAAGAAGCCACCCATAAATGAGAAGTCTTTTTTAGTGGTTAGAACGTAGCCGCTTAGTGCTAAGAAGATGCCGCCTGTGCCAGCCATTGCTGTTGCAACAGTTGCTGGGCCATTTGGATAAGAAAGGTAAGCAGCGATCATTGGGCCAAGACCTAATCCCAGTAAGCCGGTGCATAAAAATACCAAGCCAATACCCGTAGAAGAGTTTTGGAATCTAGGTAGCACAAACATCATGAGACCGATGCCAGCCAAGGTGCAAATCATTGCCGCGCCACGTGGGATACCGACGTACATCGATACCACGGCCATCGCCGCACTGAATAGCAGTGTCATCGAGAGCAGAGCGTAAGTACTTCTCAGTACTTTGTTAGTCGCGAGAATACTTTCATTCGATCGTGAAATTGGGGTTGATTCAGACATGGTTTCTCCAAGAGTCCTTAAGTAAACATATTTTAGGCAATAAAGCGGCCGAGAACGTTAATTCCGGAGCGTTATCAACATTCTATCACCTGTATTGATGGTTTATATGGGGGAAAGTTGCCCACTTTTCAAGCTGCAATGCCAAATGGCCAATTTTGACCAAAAATGTGATTTACATCCTAAACCCACATTCCCTCTCGATTGAGATAGAATACGCGGCTCGGAGAGTTGGCAGAGTGGTCGAATGCGGCAGTCTTGAAAACTGTTGAGGTGTTAAAGCCTCCGGGGGTTCGAATCCCTCACTCTCCGCCATTCCAAGCCCCCACATTTAAACCCTGTCCAAACCTCAATTAGGCTAAAACTCCCCAGTATTAGAACCCAAAGGGTTCGTAAAAATTGCCTGGAGCAATTTTTCACAAGCACCTCTGGTGCGCAGCCCCGAAGGGGCGAGGGCCACGATGGCCCGAGTAATCCGTTGCTAGAACTCAAACCTACTGTCTGCTTATCCCGCCGTGTAGTTTCTTTTACTACACACCATGGATTCCAGTCTGCGCGGGAAAGACGGGCGCCCGCAAATTTCACAACACCTCCCCAAAAATAATCACCCCCGACAATCCAGAAAGTTAGTGATCCAACTCTCTGAGCATTACGAATAAATTTTCGGGCCCAAATAACAAAAAAATCGGGGAAAAATTATGCAACCCCTTCAAAATCTCAATATTCTTTTGGTTGAAGACCACCATGACTTGGCCAGCACCGTGATCGAGTTTCTGGAGTCAATGGGTGCTTCAGTCGATTATGCGGCCGATGGCATGACCGCCATGCACGTGGCCAAACAAGCTGACTTCGATGTAATCATCATGGATATCATGCTACCGGGAATAGATGGCTATACCTTGTGCAAAAAACTGCGCGAGCAGGATCACGACACCACACCGATATTAATGATGACCGCGAGAGACGAACTTGCCGACAAACTTAATGGGTTTGAAGCAGGCGCTGACGACTATGTAGTAAAGCCGTTTGATATGCCAGAGTTAGTTGCACGCATTAGGTCGCTCCATAAGCGGAGCAATCGGCTTGCAGCCAATCAGCAACTATCTGTGGACGACCTAAGTCTCGACTTTGGTACCCGCACGGTATTGCGTGGCGGTGAACCGATCACGGTGACGCCTGTTGGTTTCGAAATCTTATCAACCTTGTTGCAAAATGCGCCCAACATCGTGCGCCGTGAAGACTTAGAAAATCAGCTCTGGGGTGATGATCCACCAGCAAGCGACACACTGCGTAGCCAGATTTACAAATTGCGTAAAGCCGTTGATAAGCCTTATGCAGAGAAGCTTCTACATACTATCGCTGGCACTGGCTACCGTATCGGCAAAGATGATTCGGACGGTTGTCCCACTACCTAGTTCACTGTTAACTGAGATGGTCCAGCCGTGGTTATCGCAGAGCTTCTTTGCTAAAGCTAGACCAAGGCCGTGACCACCTCCACCAGCTTGATCTGAGACTCGATAAAAGGGTTCAAAGATGCGTTTCTGATCTGATTCGCTAACACCAGGGCCGGTGTCTTTGATGTAAACCGAATCTGCATCGATGATGCATTCCACTGAACCTTCCTGTGTATATTGCCAAGCATTACGCAACACATTGCCTACCACGATACGCAAGGCTGGCTCAGCGGCGCTTATCGCCAGCTGAGCGTTATGTGTAGCAATCATTGAAACATTATTGTTAGGCATAACTTCCTGAAAATCAGTCACTAGCTCATCAACAAGATCATTAACGTTAGTGGGGGAGTAGTCTTCCTCCACTTTTTGATCGCGTGCTAAAAGTAATAACGTGCTAATCAGGTCAATCATATGATTGGAGGCTCGCAATATGCGATCAACACTGCGGTGGCAACTGTCGTTGTTACAACTTATCGATAAATTGGTTGCAGAGCCCTTAATCACTGCCAATGGATTGCGGAGCTCGTGGGATGCATAACGAGCAAAGTCGCGTTCGCGTTCTACGGATGCTGTGCTGCGTTGTACAAAATGCGTAAGGGCATTACCTAAAATGCGAGTCTCGGAGGATTGATCACCTGATAGAGCACTCAGCTCTAACTCATTTGCATCACGCGAATCAAAATCGAAATTTTCGATGGTATCTGCCAACTGAGCAATGGGTGATACGGCCCTGCGGCTAGATGAGTAAGCAAAGAACGCCATACCGTACATAAACAACAGAACCAGCGCTAACGGCACGGTGCCAAAATAAAACGACAATTTAGAAACAGTCTCATCTTGGAATAATAATGCGAGCTTGCCGCCGTTTTGCTCACTGATATGAACAATGCGATCGTCTCCATGCAACATCACTTTATGCTGGCCTTCGGGTAAGTTGCTTAATGCTGCTGGGATCGAACTATCAGTGCCGCGCCAATTGTAGCCCTGCAGGTTAACCGTGGCAGGCACCGGAAACGCATTGTTTTGATCGCGCATATCCCAAAAATATTCGGCTTCCGCCTCTAAGGCGCGATTCACTAGTATTTTTTCGGCGATAGCGGATGCCGCTGCGATACCCGCAATCGTGGCAAGGCTGATGATGAGAAGTTGTAGTAAAAAGGCACGTCGAAGGTGGGATTGCACCTTCAGCCCCTGCGGTTTTTTCATGTTAGCCACATAGTCTTATGTTTTTGAGCGGATGAGTCTGAGCTGATGATAATTCACATCGCCCAGTAGAGTGCGAACATCCTTTTGATAATGCGGCATGGTGTGGAATTGAGCGTGAACGGGGCGTGAACAGCGCCAAAAAGGCGCTCACTGTGCGTTCACTACGGTGGGAGTAACTTGTCTGGCAATGGGGTTCTAGTCCCATGACCAAACAATTTTATTTACCACTGGAGAGAAATATGTTCAAAAAAGGAATAGCAATATTCAGCATGATGGGGGCACTTGTCCTGAGCGCTTGCTCAGACACCACGGTTACCGCCAGAGATGGCGCAGAGTCTGGACAAGCGACAGATGCGACTCAAACTATTACTGAAATTGCTAGTGCAACGGCCGACCTTTCAACCCTTACAGCAGCGCTACAAGCTACTGAGCTGGATGCAGTCCTAGATGATCGTGCACGTAGCTTTACTGTTTTCGCTCCAACTAATGCAGCCTTTGATGCGCTTGGTCAAGAGACGATCGATGCGCTATTAGCTGATACCGCGACGCTAAGTGACATTCTTTTGTATCACGTATTAGCTGACACCCGCGCAGACGCAGCGGCTGCAACGTCACTAGCTGGCACAACTATCAATGCTGCTAACGGTGATCCGCTAGCCATTTCACTTGATGGTGTTCGCTTGTTTATCAATACTTCCGAAGTCGTGATTACTGACATACAGGCCGTTAATGGCGTTGTTCATGTTATAGACATGGTGTTAACACCACCAGCAGCACCCTCTGAAGATGCTCCTGCACTTAACCTCGTTGAAACCGCAGTAGAGGCAGGTTCATTTACAACCTTGGCCGCTGCACTACAAGCAACTGATTTGATCTCTGTTTTAGCAGATGAATCTGCAAGCTTTACTGTTTTTGCTCCAACTGATGCTGCATTCGATGCGCTAGGTCAGGAGACGATCAATGCATTACTCGCTGATCCCGACACGCTTCGCGACATATTGCTTTATCACGTACTACCGGGTGAAGTAGATGCGGCGACAGCTATCAGTTTAGCGGGTACAACCGTCACGATGGTTAACGGTGACGATAGTGCGATCACGCTAAACGAAGGCCAGTTGATGATCAACATGGCTAATGTAACCACTGCAGATGTGAGAGCGAGTAACGGCATCATCCACGTTATTGATGCAGTCATGTTGCCACCTGCTGATCCCGTGGCGACTCAATCCAACATTACTGATACAGCGATTGCTGCTGACTTTCCAACGTTAGTGGCAGCGCTGCAAGCAACTGGGCTAGATACTGTTCTTGCTGATGAAAGCAGCACGTTCACAGTTTTTGCACCAAGCGAAGAAGCGTTTGCTAAATTGGGCGACGAGACCATTAACAACCTATTAGCCAACCCTGATCAGCTTAGAGATATTTTGCTTTATCACGTGGTTGCTGGAGCAGCAGTTGATTCGACCACAGCTTTAAGCCTAGTGGGTACGACTGTTGAGATGGCGAATGGTGATTCAACTGCGCTAACGTTGGATGGTCAGAATCTGTTGATCAACCAATCAACTGTGATTGCGACTGATATACAGGCTAGTAATGGCGTTATCCACGTAATCGACACAGTATTGCTACCACCAGAAGATACCCCGGCTGCTAAAAACCTTATCGACACGGCACGTGATGCTGGCAACTTCACTACGTTGGTTGCTGCACTAGAGGCTACGGGGTTAGATGTAGCGATTGGCCATGGTAGAGATTTGTACACCGTATTCGCACCAACTGATGCAGCGTTTGCATTATTAGGTGAGGACACCATTCAAGCCTTATTAGCTGATCCTGAGACGCTCCGAAATATCCTTCTTTATCACGTGATTACCGGTACAGCGCTCGACGGTGCAACCGTTACGGACAAAGTCGGCGTTTCCATCGAAATGGCGAATGGTGATCGCATTGTGGTTAAACAAAAAAATGGTGGATTGTTTATTAACAATAGCCAGATTGTTGCGACGGATATCAGAGCCTCTAACGGCATTATCCATGTACTGGATGCGGTACTCATCCCGCAGTAAGACGGTTATAAGATTAGAGCTAGGCCATGGCGGTTAGCTGATTGCCATTAATTATTAATGCTAACGGCCATGTTTACGCCCGGTGTGCACGCGCCGGGCTTTTTTTATTGTTGCGGAACTAGGGGGGCGGTGATTACTTTAGTGTTTGCCTTTTTAGGTAGCGTTACGGCGCCACATTATCCAAAGGCTGACAATAATATGGCACAGTAATTTTGTGTGGCTAAGTATGGTGACTACAACATCACCAGTGAAGCGAGCTTCATTGTGGTCAAAATTAGGTCAACAAACGGTTGTACTGTTTATTTTCTCTTTCGGAACTGCCATGCTTATTTGGTGACCAACTGCTATAGCTATTACGCTTCTTCACGATAATTCGGAAACGCCAGAACAGTGAAAACCACTTCAACGTTTGTAATCAGTTTTTTGTGCGCATGCCTAATGCCAATAAACGCATCGGCCCAGCTCGCTATTTGTACTACCCCTCAACGTCCGGATTGTCCCAAGGCTCTTTCTGGCGTTGCTAATGGCGAATTTACATTTTCACGCATGATATTTACTGATAACCAACAAGCGATAGAAGACCTCGGTGATCGAATCGGTTATCCGCATTGGCAGGCTGACTGCTCTGAATCAGAACCACACTTTATTGCAGCAATGAAGCGCTTAACACATGTTGATACCAACGAGGACAGCCAGTCGATCTCATTGATTGATGACCGCTTGTTTGATTACCCAATGCTATACATCGTAGAGGCTGGATTTGCGTCAATCTCCGATCCGGAAGCTGAGAACTTGAATGAGTATTTGATGCGAGGTGGTTTCTTACTTGTGGATGATTTTCATGGCAGTCACCAATGGGAGCAATTTGAAGGATGGATATCCAAGGTCTTTCCCGACCGCGCTATTGTGGATTTACCGCAAGATCACGAAATATTTAATGTGCATTTTTCGATTGAAGAATTTGCCCAAATACCCGGATTACGCGCCCTATGTTTAAATCCGGGCGAAACGTGGGAATTGCCCATATCAAAGTCGTTCAATGTTGTTGAAAGTAATTCGTCACGACAAACGCCGAGATGGCGTGCGATTTTGGATGATGACGGGCGCGTCATGGTGATGATTAACTGGAATATGGATTTAGGTGATGCGTGGGAGCATGCGGATATGGAGGAGTACAACGCGGTCTATACTGCTACGGCCTATCGGCTGGGTGTTAATTACGTAATTTATGGTATGACGCACTAGCCATACTGTCTGGGGTAGTGACTCTTAATAAATTAGAGTCACCACCTCAGTCTTTAGCCTGATTTTAAGCAGGTACGTTTGTGATCTGTAGTCCAACCATTTGTTGCATCACACGGAGTACTTGTGTGCTGTAACCAAATTCGTTGTCGTACCAAACATAAAGTACGCAGCGATCATCTTCTACCAGTGTTGCAACAGAGTCAAAAATTGCCGGTTCTGGCGTGCCAACAAAATCACTTGAAACCACTTCAGTGGAGTAAGCGTAAGCAATTTGCTGGCTAAGCGATGAGTGGAATGCCATATCACGAACGTGAGCGTTTAGTGCATCCCTATCAGTCCCATTTTTTAGATTCAGGTTACAAACTGCCATCGAAACATTTGGTGTAGGCACTCGAATCGCGTTACCCGTTAGTTTGCCAGCGAGTTCTGGTAAGGCTTTAGCAACAGCTTTTGCAGCACCTGTTGAGGTGAGTACCATGTTAAGCGGTGCGCTACGTCCACGACGATCCGCTTTATGATAGTTATCAATCAAGTTTTGATCGTTGGTATATGAGTGAACTGTTTCAACGTGGCCATTAAGAATGCCAAATTCATCGTTGATCACTTTGAGCACGGGCGTAATCGCATTGGTCGTGCAGCTTGCCGCACAGACGATGTTGTCTTCGTCTAGTAAGTCATCGTGGTTAACACCGTAAACGATATTTTTAATTGCGCCACTGGCAGGTGCTGTAAGTAGCACTTTTTTTGCACCCTTGGGCACTAGGTGGCGTGATAACGCTTCTTCGTCTTTGAACACACCGGTGTTATCAACAATTAATGCATCGTTAATACCGTATTCAGTGTAATCAATGTCTTCTGGCTGATTAGCGTAAATAATTTTAATAAAGTTGCCGTTAGCGATTATTGCGCTCTGTTCTTCATCAACAGTAATGTGACCATTGAATGGGCCGTGTATCGAATCGCGGCGAAGTAGGCTGGCACGTTTTTGAAGATCACCTTCGCGACCACCTCTAACAACGATCGCGCGTAGGCGAAGTGGGTTATTTGAGGTTGTACGCTCGATGAGTAGTCGGGCTAGAATGCGGCCAATTCGGCCAAAGCCATAAAGGACAATATCGCGGGGCTCGTCAAGAACCGTTGATTGATCCGGTAAGTGCTTGGTGGCTTCGGTGACGTAGGCGCTAACGTCGCTGTCTGGTTTGCCGCTGAGCTGGCCTGCCTTTCGCGCATCAAATGCCATCTTGCCAATATCGATTCTGGATGATCCTGGCTTGATTTGGGTAATAGCGTTCAGTACTCGAGCTGTCTCGGCTACTGATATTGATTCGCCAACCACTTGCAAAGATAGGCGATGAGCCTTGATTATCTCAATTGCTGAGGCGTTCATGAGCTTGCGGCCAAACACTGTGATGATGACGCCACGCTCTCGATAGAGTGCGCCAACGGCCGGAATCATGTGTTCGGCAAAGCCTTGCTCTTCTATGTAACTGTTCAGATAGGGGTTTTCTGTTGCCACGAGTGTACCTGTTGGTGTGTAGGGGGTGCTGGACTAAGCTGTTAGGCCTTGTCGAGTGTCCCCATTTTATCGTCAATAGGGAAAAAAGGCTGAATTCTAGGTGTTGACTTTTCGATATGTGACACGCCTACCGATGATTAACGGTCGATCTGGTCGCAGTATTGGGGAAATGCAGCTATTGCAACATTGATGGGGGCTGATTTTGATAACATATCTCAACTTTCGCTCCGCAGCCTCACCATCCCGGTATGGAATCCAGCACGCCCTACAAAACGCTACAACCGGGGGACATGCTCAATTGGTATCGTATTGAGCGGATTCTGGGGCGGGGTGGTTTTGGCGTCATCTATTTGGCTACGGACACCAATCTAGATCATCTGGTCGCCATCAAAGAATATATCCCGAGCGACGTTGCGACACGTTCAGAGGATAGCCAGGTACACCCGATTACAGAAGATCACAGCAAGATGTTTCGCTGGGGTATGGATCGCTTCATTAAAGAAGCCAGAAACCTAGTCAAGTTCAAACACCCGAATATTGTTCGGGTCATGTCGGTATTTCAACAAAACAATACCGCATACATGGTAATGGAGTTTGAAGAAGGCGAAGAGCTGCGTAGTTATCTCAAACGATCGGATGCAAATACCGAACATAACTTGAAGGCGCTGATATTACCAATATCGCAGGGCCTTGCAGAAGTTCACCGTCATGGCTTTGTGCATCGGGATATCAAACCTGCCAATATTTTAGTCAGAAGAAACGGCTCCCCTGTATTGTTGGATTTTGGATCTGCACGTAACGCAGGGCGATTTACGCAACAGCAAAATATGACCGCCTTAGTTTCAGCAGGCTACGCGCCGCTGGAACAATACAACGGGGATGGCGATGAGCAACAAGGCCCATGGACCGATATCTATGCGCTAGGCGGTGTGCTTTATTACGCTATCACTGGCAACGATCCAGCCGACAGTACTCGGCGTGGTGCAGCGATGCTCAATGACGCTAAGGACCCACTTGTTCCGGTAATAAAATTAGGTAAGGGCCGATATTCCGACGCGTTTTTATCGGCAATTGATTGGGCACTTCGTTTCAAAATTGCTGACAGGCCACAAACCTTAGCCGATTGGATGCCAGCTCTACTGGGCGACAAAACGGTTAAGGATGCACAACAATCAAGTGGCGATTGGGTAGACGGAGGTGGATTTGGCTCTGAACAGATTACCCAGCTCGATAGCCTAACTTTGCAGGAGATGTCGGATGCCACTGTGCTTTCAAGAGATCGTACGCCTTCTGTTCGTGGTGCCATTCAGCGCCCTGTTCCTGATTCGAAACAACGTCGTAATGGTTCACTTAGAGCCTTAGCATGGTTAAGCCTTGTTTTGTTTGTGAGTGCCTCAGCAATTTGGGTCGGGCAAGAGCGGCCCGATATAGTCGATGGTGTGATTGATAGCTTATATCGTGGAGATGGCGGCGAAGCCGCAGCTGAGGAGGAAGCTAAACAAGCCGCGCTAAAGCTTGCGGAGCAGGAGGCTGCCGAAAAGGCCAAAGCTGATGCGTTAATAGCAGCCGAACAAAAAGCGCAAGCTGAACGCGAAGAGGCTGCAAAAGTAAAACAGGCTGAAGAAGAAGCAAACGCTGCACAAGCGGCCGCGTTAGCCGAACAAGAAGCTGAGGCTGCGCGAGCCCAAGAAGAAATACGACAAGCCGCAGAGGATGCTGAGCTTGAAAGACGCCGGTTAGAAACGCGACTAAAACGCAAGCTCAACAGAGCCTTGACTGACGCAAGAGTTGCTTTGACACGTGGTGATTTAAACGCAGCGCAGCGTCAGTTGGATACTGCAAAAGGAATTGGTATCAGTGATACGCGAATGTACAAGCTGGAAACAGATTTGCAAACGGCATTAGAGGAGTACTACAAGCCGGTTAGTGATGATGATTTTGATATCGTTATGCGCATGTTTGATTCTTTAAAAAGAGCGATTGAGAATAAGGATATATCTGCGGTGGAGCGCTTAACCACATCGTCTGACCAAGTGCAGCTGTTTGCGGCATTGATCAAACGGTTTGAAAAAATCGAAATTGAAATAACCGGCATTAAGGTTCGAAATGCAGATAAATCGATAAGTGGGCAATTAAAAATCAAATCCATGGTGCGCTCTAACGGCGATCGAGCAACGCCATCTGATGCTTATCGAAATAGAACGATAAAATCCAGACGAGTCAATGGGCGTTGGTCAGTCATAGATTGGTAATGTGTGAAGGGCTGCTTCTAATCCAACAAAGCAGTAAAAGCGGCATCACGAGGCTGCTTTAAGGCTTTTAGATCTTGCATCATTCGCTTGTAAAGCTCGTACATACTGAATATCTCACACGGTTCCACTTCACCTAGATCGCATGCTGCCGGCGTGTCGTAACCACGGTCTTCCGCATACCGCTTAGAAACACGAAGCTCTTTTAACGCAGCGGTTGTGTACTTGCGCAAAATTGTTTGTGACATGCGTATGTTGCACGCGGCTTCATCCAAGCTCGCTCTTATGGATATTTTTTTAGAGGCGTTGTGTTGTTCCTTGGCTAGGTCTAAGGCGTAACCTTCGTAGCGGTGCCAAGATCCATCGAGGTATAAGGCATCGGCTACAGCCAACACCATTCCAGCATCGAATACTCGGGTATAAGGGCCGCATTCGCAACCACGCCGATCACACCAAGCTGAGTAGGTTGCCTCGACTGGTTTCTCTAGCCAGCTCTTATCAATACCACTGGGTGTTTTGTTGATTTGCCTTTTTTTGGCTGATTTTGGCGGAGCGCTAACCTTCATCGTGCAGGGGTTGTCTTGGAAGGTGGTGCCGCTTTCAGATGGGCACGCGTATATCGCAGCTTTCGCCGGGTTAAGTACCGCCAATAGGCAGTAAAGAATCAAACAACCGAGTATTGGAAAAGCCGGCATAGTCCTAAAGCTGTTGCGTTCGTCCTTAAAGGGATATCGGCGAGACTGTTTAAGCTTGAGGTGGCTTGGTGGTCTGATGCATCACCATATGTCGATAAAATGAGACCCGCCTCACAAAGCATTCAAATTCGTGATCTGTGTTAGCCTGCGGCGTTACAAATTCAGGGATAAATCGATCGTGGCACGCAAACGCTTAGCTATAGAAATGGGGATGGGGACTGACCTGCATGGTCAGGATTACACGAAGGCTGCTATACGCGCATTGAGGGATGCCCTGTGGCATAACTCTCTAACCGTTGTGAAGGCACTCGGCTACCCAATAGAGTCAATGCAGGTAGATATCCAAATCGGTGTTGCGCAGCCAAACGAAGTCGATAAACAAGCTGTTGCTGATGTACTGCCGTATGGCACAGGTACGGTTGAAGTGGTTAAGGGTGGTTTGGATATACCTAAGGACGACGGTACAGGGCTCACGGTGGTGGCGAATGCCGCAGCGGTGGTATATCTAGAGGTGGAAACTGCAGAGGAGCAATCCTAATGCCCTTAAAACGCGTAATATTAGAGATGGGCACAGGCAATGATTTGTACGGTGAGGATTACACTAAGGCCGCGATACGAGCGGTTCAGGATGCCCTGCATCACAGCTCACTCACATTGTTTAGAACGTTAGGTTTAGATCGTGATGCCATGCAAGTGGAAATTACTATCGGTGTTCAAAAACCTGATCAGATAAACAAAGAGGCAGTAGCGAAACAAATACCGTATGGCAGCGTCGTTGTTAATGCCGAAGTGGGCGGCCTAAACGTTGAGGATAAAGAAAACGAAACGGTTACGGTTATTGCGAGTGCCGCGATTGCGGCCAAGGTGGAGTTGCCAGAGGGGAAGTTTGTTTTATAGGTCATACCCGCGTAGGCGGGGACCCAGCATAAAAAGGAGTTACCTGTGCTAATCGCGTCATGCGTACCGGCCGTCTACTCCTAGCGTGCTAGATCTCCGCCTACGCGGGACGTAAGTGCCCCACTGGGTATGACTTAAAGTACCGATACAATTGTTTCGGCGAGTTCATCCAGCGCATCACCAGGCAAACCAGCAATGTTGATGCGACCATCACCTACGATGTAAATACCATGATCATTGCGTAGTGTTTCGATTTGCTCTGTATTTAGTGGAAGCCGACTAAACATACCCTTTTGCTCAGTAATGAAATCAAAATCGCCCGAGTTAGACCGCTTGCGCATGGCAGCAGCAAAATCTGCTCGTAAACCGATCATCCGATTTCGCATGGCATTTAGCTCACTTTGCCATTCCGCATTTAAGGCGGGATCGCTTAAAACGATGTTAGTGATGTTAGCGCCGTGATCAGGTGGCATGGAGTAGTTAGAACGAATGACTCCGCCTAGCATTCCCAATGCTCGATCAGCGTTAACCGCTGATTCAGCCAGTACCATGGCAGCACCAGCACGCTCACGATACAAGCCCAGGTTTTTAGAACAACTTGCCGCGACTACCATTTCAGGCAGACGGCCAGCGAGATAACGGATTGCTTGCGCGTCTTCTTCAAGCCCGTCACCAAAGCCTTGATAAGCGAAATCGACAAAAGGGAATAGCGACCGTTTTTCGCACACGTCGGCAACGGCCTTCCATTGGTCCATGTTCAGATCAGCGCCGGTTGGGTTATGGCAGCAGCCGTGTAGTAGTACGATGTCGTTTTCAGGTGCCGCGCTCAGTGAATTGATCATCTGATCAAATGTGATGCTGTTAGTACTTCTGTCGTAATATTGATAGCGCTCTAGCTCAAAGCCTGCGGCCGTGAGCAATGGCACGTGATTTGGCCAAGTTGGGTCAGATACCCAAACTTTGGCGTCTGGCCGAATTTTACGCAGCAGATCGGATAAAATGCGAAGTGCGCCCGAACCACCGGCAGATTGAGCGCAGCGAATGCGATCCGTGTCAGCGTCTTGTCCAAAAACCTGTGACACCATGGCACTACAAAAGGGCCTACTACCAATAGGGCCTACGTAAGATTTGGTATCTTGAGTTTCCAGGAGTTGTTTTTCAGCCTTTTTAATGGCCGTCATGACTGGAGTGGCACCAGCTTCGTCTTTATAGACGCCAACGCCTAGGTCGACTTTGTTTTCGCGTGTATCTTCGCGAAATAAGGCCAAGAGCTGAAGAATCGCATCGGCTTTGGCTTCGGGCAGTGATTGAAACATGTGCTTGATTGGCCTCTGGTTGAACGGGCAGTAGTTACGCGAAACACTAAGTTAACACGCACGGGCTAGCCTGTGCATTGAGAAGTGCAGAAGATGGCGCAGTTATTATCGACATTAAATCAGGGACGGGAAAAAGCCGCTAGCCGAATTGGCTTGCTGCAGGATGTATTGTCGTCATTGTTCGCACGTTCTGTAACCCCCTCGGTTGAGGAAGATACTCGATCCATTACCGAACTCTGCGATGCCTTGTTATCAGAGCGCGGTGAGGTATCCGGAACACGAATTGCCGCCACCATATTGCAGCGATTTGCGGCTGAGAACGCAGCTGGCCAACTGGCATTTTTCCGGTTGTTGCAAGAGCGCTTTGATATCACCGCTGATCATGCCTTGCGAGCGGCTCAGCGCTATGCTGATACACCAGATGCGGCCAATCTTGCGATCTTACGTAATAGTGTAGAACCGAGGCGCATGGAGCTACTCAGACGCTTAAATCACGTGCCAGGCGCTACCGCGGAGTTGGTGCAAATGCGCGCTTGCTTACTCGACCATATTCAAGATCATCCTGAATTAAGCCGTATCGATGTCGATTTTCAGCGGTTGTTTGCCGCTTGGTTTAATCGAGGGTTCTTAATTTTGCAGGAGATCAATTGGCAAACACCTGCGAATGTTCTGGAGAAGATCATTGCGTATGAAGCCGTGCACGCGATAAATAGCTGGCAGGCACTGCGCAGTCGATTACTGCCAAGTGATCGTAAATGTTTTGCGTTTTTTCATCCGGCCATGTTGGATGAGCCATTAATATTTGTTGAGGTCGCCTTAACACAGGCAAACCCACACGACATTCGTTCGATTCTAAGTGAGGATCGTGCCTTGGTTAACGCCCACGATGCCGATACAGCCGTTTTTTATTCGATTTCAAATTGCCAACGCGGCCTAGCTGGCGTGTCGTTTGGTAATTTCTTAATTAAACAAGTGGCCACTGAGCTCAGTGCACTGTTGCCAAACTTAGAAACCTTTCGCACGCTTTCGCCTGTGCCTGGGCTAATGCGATGGGTAGATGCCAACACTGACAAATTAAGTAAAGAGTTGAGGGCAGCAGTGTCCCTTGCAAAAACGCGATCAGGTGCAGAATCAGTGGAGGCTCTTGATACCGATGAAGCGACACACTTGGCGAAGCTCGCCGCTCATTATTTGATCAACGTAAAGCGGGACGATACGCAGCCGCGTGATTCGGTTGCTCGATTTCATCTAGGCAATGGCGCAAGCCTTGATCAGATACTGCCGGATGCTGATAAATACAAGCGTGGGCGTAAGCAATCAGCCGGCGTCATGGTGAGCTATCTTTACAATATTGATGAAGTTGAAGCTAACCATGAAGCTTATGCGCGTTATCGACAGGTTATTGCGTCAGATGCAGTGCTGGCTTATGTAGATCCGAATAAAGCATGAGTTGATAAGAAGATGCCGGGCGTCTATTTCCCGGCATCTTAATTACCGTGGCTGGGGCCGTCGGTAATGCAGTGATTCATTCCATATATCAATACCACCACTCTTGCGGATGGCTTGATCATCTAACGGATAATCGTGGCCAATCTGTATTTCGTCGAGCGCGTTATGTGTAGCCTTCCTAAGTTGTGGTTAGCAAAGTGCGCAGTAGATGTATAACTCGACTGAAAGAGTGCATTGGTTCCGTTCAAAAGGTTGCAGAGTCGAGCGAGGTGTTAATCGCTTCTTTTCTGTTTTTTGCATGAACGAGTGCGTCGAGCTCGTAACCTCGGCGTTGCAGCTTTTGCTGAAACCATGCATTGCCGTGCCTGAACGGTACATAAAACAAGCCGATTAACGCCAAAAGAACAAATAGCCCAGTCCAGATTTTTATAGCGGTTGATGCGTTGGGGGCAGCGTCCATCCAAGCAAACCCGGTAGTCAGCAAGCCCGCTATCAATATTAGCCAGAGCATAGTGTAAACAATGCCGGTGCCGAGCATGCCCTTAGTTAGCAGCCACGGAAGGGTTAGGAACATTGCTGGCCATGAAACGCCGTCTTTCACTGCTTGAGATTTATCCCCCCGACTGTATACGTAATATCGTTTGCCACTAGCCGTACGTGTGGTAGGCGTGTTGATAACATCGTTGGCGATATTGTCGTCGCCATCAGCGTAGTCAAAATGCACAGGGGCTTCAGCAGGAATGGGTGCTCGTTGGGCAGGGATTGGGGGTTCCTGCTGTGGTTCCTGTTGAAGCTCATCTAAAAGCATCGGCTCAGCATAGGCTTCGGGTTGTTGCTTATGCTTTTGCTGATCTATTTGTTGCTGTTGCTCCGGTAGAGACAGATGGAACGAAGGTTTGATTTTTTCTGGCGATGACGGTGCTGTCGATTCGACGGCAACGATATCTGAATTCAGGCCTGGGAGCTCATCGGCTTGCCGTGCCAGTTCTTTACTGCGAGCAGCGTCATCATTGTCATTTTCTCCACCAAGGCGTATCTGCTCCTGATGTTGTTGCGCCCAATAAGCCAATGGGTCATCTTCCATTGAGATCGCATTTCTATCCGAAGCGGCCGACAAATCCGATTTAGTTACTTTTCCGTGGATTGATGAAGTGGTACCAGGTTCGGACGCATTCATACTGGCTATTTCTTGAGGGTCGAGATCGAAATCCTCCATCGAGAGCTCGAGACCGCTGCCATGACCAATCACGCTACTGTGCCCTGAATCGCCCTCTAGTTCCAATCCGTCAGCTTTAAGGTTGAAATCAGATGTTTGACCGGTGCGAGTGGATTCGATTGGGCTGGTTTCATCCAATTGCGTCTCATCGTGCAACTCTAGGGTTAGATCTGCCGCCGGAAGGCCGCCACTGCGTGCCAGAGCTTTATCTTTGTTAGCCTGTTCGGCCAACATTTGTTCAACTCGCAGGTTGGTGTATAGATACCTCGCTTCATCGTGATCATTACTCGCAAGTGCGCACGCACGGGCCCAGATATCGGGTTTGCGCTGATCACTATTGAGTTCGTCAGTGGCGAGTTGGTAGAGGGTTTCGTCGATCATGGCGTTGACTAGTGTTTTCTCGATGGGTGATTTTAGGCTGCGATGATAAGTGTGTACAAGTAAATCGCCTAAATCACGCAAATATTGTCGTTGTGAAGTGGGTTACCTCGTGTCAATATTGCGGCGTTACACATTCCAACATATTAGATGCGACCTGATTAACAAATGAGAAAGACCGTAATGGCGGGCGTTTACTGCATCCATTAGGCTTGACCAGATAGAAACAGAGGGAATTGACGTGATTAGAATTAGTACATACGCCTTATTGGTGCTGTCGCTAAGTGGATGCGGCGGCGCACCCAAAAAAATAGTCTCTGAGCTGCCTTCTGCGAAGGCGAGCTCGCTGATCACCAATTACCAGGGTGTTGCGGCATTGGTAGCTAAGGATTTAGTAGGAGTCATGAGCCAGATCGACGTGCTGGTGCCTGCTGAAACCATTTTGTATGCCGATCGCCCTGCGGATCAATTTGGCGAAAGAATGGTCATTGCGCTTCAAGATGCGGGCTACCGTTTGCGCTTGGCGCAAGCCGAGCAAGAGCCACGATTAGCTTATGACATCCAAGAGGATCTCACCAAATCTAACTACACAGTCATCGTGAGTGCCGGCCTAGTAAAAGTGAAACGTCGTTACGCCGTTAACGACGATCAACAAGTTGTGCAGCCAGCATCATCGATATTTGTTTTAGGTGCTAGTGGCGACAACATTGCGTTAAACGATTCTATTTTCGCTAATCAGCAGCCAAGCCTGCCGGCGAGTGAAAATCAAGTAACTGAAACACAAGTAGCGCTGGCAACGCCGGTCCCACCAAAAAAGGAAATTATTAAGGAAGAGCTGGTTCAATCGGTCGCTGTACAACCAAAGCCTGTTGTTGGTGAAAACGAGCCAGTAGTCAATATTGCCTTGAATTCAGATCTCAAACCAACGACTAAAAAAAATATGTATCAAACCCGAAAGTCTAATTTCGAAGAGCTGCTTGATCAATTCAATACAGTTCGTCGCGAAATTATGGTTTTCCCAAATGATTCATTGGTGATGGGTGTTGGTAACAAACAAATAGCGAGTGAAATGGTCGAAAATTTTCGTGCTGAGTCTGACGTAGTTTCTGTTATCGGTTGTTCGCATGGTAAGTCTGCAATTGATAATGGCAACCAGGTGTTGGCAAACGGCAGAGCTAACCGTGTAAAAAATGAGTTTATTGCTTCGGGTATTCAAGCTGAGCTAGTGCTACACGAAGCATGCTGGGCCAACGTGCACTTTGATGAAATGATGCCTCGCCGTGGTGTGGTCGTAACTCACAAGCGAAAGCTATAGCCAAGCTAAACTAAACCGTTACATCACTATTGCAACGACTATCGAGCATAGTTGCTAGTGATGTAACGATTGCCGATACCGATAACCACCCTGATTGTCGGGTTCAAATTGAATTTTTATTTCGGGATGCCGAAGCGGCTCATCCGAGCTATCCACCAATAAATTTTGTTCTGATACATAGGCTTCATAAACCGTTTTTTCATTTTCAGCATACAAATGGTAAAACGGCTGATCTTTGATCGGGCGTATGTCTTCTGGTATGGATTCATACCATTCTTCAGTATTGTTGAATTCCGGGTCGACATCGTAGATGACACCGCGAAACGGGAATACGCGGTGTTTAACTATTTGCCCAATCCGAAATTTTGCGTCTCTTATCATGACCACAGTATATGGCCAATTGATAGGTGAGGGAAGTCGGTGAGGGCGGGAGGCCGCCCCCACCAAAGCCCGTTTTCTAAGACCTTAGCTAACGAGTAGGGTGCGAGTGGTTTCAATAAGCTTGTATCCATCTGCAGTAGCATTGCGGGTGGCTACGGTAATTTTCACCCCCTGTGCGATTTTAGGGGATGTGGGCGCCTTTATACTGGCCACGTGTGCTGTGCCAATTTTGCTAATCCAAGGTTTGCCTGGCATAACCGTTTTTGGGCCGCTCACCAGCAAACTGTTGAGGTCGAAGCTGCCGGTTTGATCGGACACAATGCCAGGATAAACATGAGTTAATGTGACTGGTGTTGTGAGCGTATTCGTAACCGTCACGTAGGCTTGTGAGCCTTGACGAGATAACTCGATGCGTAGGCCTGCGTGCAAAGTTGATTTGTTAAGCGCAGCGTGGCTACTTTTTGAGCAGGCCGCAGTGACCACAGACGGCGCCGCAAGCAGCGCGACCGAAGACGCTGCAAATGCTGCAGTAGCTTTGATCATCTGGCGACGTTGTTTGTTCATGGACATAAAGTAATACCTGTGTTTTAACGAGGTTTCAGCATAAACCAAGTCTCGTGAAAACCTGACCAAAGAATCAATGGTTGACAATGTTGCGTTGTTTTTTTACAACAAGTTAACATCGTTTTTCATCAAGTTTATT
>CALJAA010000211.1 GCA_938028465.1 uncultured Granulosicoccaceae bacterium
ATATGGATATCCGATGCTTGTTTGCGTACCGCTTCAGTCAACATCGCGTTGATCAGCCGTATAACAGGTGCATCATCCGTGGATTCAAGTAGATCTTCAGGTTCAGGTAAGGCGTCAGCTAGCGCTTCGAGATTTAGATCATCGCCAAAGTCATCCATGATATCGATCGCCTGGCTGGTTTCGCCTTCGTAGTGGCGGGTTAGCCGTGCATCAAAATCGTCATTGCTGATCGGTTCGAGCGTCAAAGATTGACCGGCTTTTCGTCGTGCTTCCGTCAACGCCATAACACTGACGTTGCTACGGTGAATAAGAACAAGCTTGCCGTCAGGCGCTTTCTCGAGGAGTACGCCGTGCCGCTTGGCAAATGTGTAAGGCAGATCGGTAAAGGGGGCTAGGGCCCCGCTTTGGGGTAAGGGCGAGGTCGTTTCTACCGGTTGTTCGTTGTCGTTGGCAGCTCCGCTACCTTTCGGTAGTGGATCTCCTACATCGATGAAATCTGCAGGCGAAATAACCATCTTATTGTTCTACGCTGTCGAATGGCCCTATTAACGCATCCTTCGCGCCAGCTTGAGCCGGTATTGCATTAATGGCCGGGTATTCCGAGGTTTCACTCGGCACGGCTTCAAGGCTAGGTATAGGGACATCTAGCGCTGAAGGACTGTTTTTCACACGTTGTCCATCAAAATACAAATGGAGGCCCGGCAGTTTGGGTGTTGGGCGGCTCAATAGTGATTCTTCTTCAAATAAGCCCAACTGTGCTGTTCGCAAGTCGTCGTACTTACTGCGGCTGTAGTAGTCAGCTGTTTTGATATCGCGCAGTATGGTTGGATGTAAGAACACCATCAAATTACGCTTACTTTTAGTGGTAGAGCGATAACGAAACAAGCCGCCTAGTAGCGGGATATCTCCCAAGAAAGGAACCTTATCGCGCGTATCGCTTATTTGATCGTCGATCAAGCCACCCAATACGAGCGTTTGACCGTCTTCAACCAATACCGTTGTTTTGATAGAGCGTTTGTTTGTGGTGATGTCTGAAGCACCGGTAACGGACGTGCTGCTCACATCTGAGACTTCTTGCTCGATTTCCATTTTGATGTTGTCGCCTTCATTAATTTGAGGCTTAACCTTGAGGCTGATACCGATATCTTGCCGCTCAATGGTTTGAAATGGATTGTTGTTTGCTGACGATAACTGAGTGCCGGTAACAAACGGTACGTTTTGTCCAACCACTATCTCAGCTTCTTGGTTGTCCATTGTGACAAGTGTTGGCGTAGACAAGATGTTGTTGTCTGAATCAGATGCGATTGCCGAAAGCAAGAAACCGAAGTCAACACCATTAGAGCCAGAGCGGCCTAGTGCTAATGATAAACCACCTGCCAGCCCACTGGCAGTGCCATTTTGTGCAGCTAACGCGGTAGCGGCGAACTGTTGTGTTGCGCCGCCAAGGTTGGTGTAGGCAGCGGGTCTGTTAGCTTCTGTGCCGTCCACTGCGAAGTTTACGCCTAGGGCGTTACTGTTGTTTTCAGAAAGCTCAGCAATAATGGCTTCAACTAGCACTTGTGCACGCCTGATATCGAGTTGTTCGATAACAGCTAGTATGCTCCGCATTTCATCTGGTGGCGCGGTAATAATAAGCGCATTGGTGTCTTCATCTGCCTGGATATCTACGTTGGCAGTTTCACTCTCTTGTGTTGCCCGGCGTACGATTGAGGCGGTTGGGGTAACAGGTTGTGGTTGTGCAGCCGCACCATTAGCATTGTTTGCAGGAGTAGTGGGTGTGGCCGTGCCGCCAGACGCGTCATCGCCCCCCGTTCCTATTTTTGCCTGCCCGGCAGAAACTCCAGTCAGGATTTGTAGTAGGTCTGGCGCATTTGCATATCGCAAATACACAACGCGAGTGTTACCGCCTGATTCAACGGGGGTATCAAGGTTAGAGATCAAGCCGCGCATACGAATTCGCGCGCTGCTTTCACCGCTGAGTAATATGCTGTTAGTACGTTCGTCTGCTGCAAATCGCACACTGGTAGGCGAGCCTGCACCTTGGCCAGCACGTGATTGTAGAGCCCCGAGTAATCGTATTACTTCGCGAGCAGAAGCGTGATTTAAACGAACCACTTCGACTTCTTCTTTGTCAGGGCGATCGATGTCTTTAATAATGCTCAAAAGACGTTGAATGTTTGCTGCTCGATCGGTGATGATTAATGTGTTTGTAGAAGCATAAGCGGCGAGGTGGCCTTGCTGCGGAACAAGTGGGCGCAGTATCGGCACTAGCTGCGCAGCCGGTACGTTATCAACTTTAATAACCTGAGTAACTAGCTGGTCACTTGCATTGCCGTCGTAGTTTGGTACAGGGCCTTGTTTAGCGTTGACATCAGGAACGATTTTAATTAAATCTCCACGAGGTACTGCGGAGTAACCATGTACCTGCAATACAGACAAGAAAGTCTCGTAGAGTTCTTCGTCGCTGAGTGGATTGGCAGAAATTACCGTCACACGAGCTTTAACACGTGGGTCGACAACAAAGTTTTTCCCTGACTGACGCGACACTGTTTGAATAAGCGAATGTATATCCGCATTCTTCAAATTAAGTGTAAAGGTGCCGTCGTCTTGGGCAACCGCTGCTGAGCTTCCTAGCGCCAGACCAAGCGTAAGTACCGCAAGTAGTTTTAAGTGCACTCGTGCATTTTTCATAATTTATATATTTACATTCTTTAGTGTGCTGCTTTGGTAACAAGTGTTTCTAGCAATGTTACTGAGCAAGCGAAATCGACAGTGGAACTTCAACACCATCGCGTAGCACTACAATTTCAAGGTTGTCGGCCTTCACGGCGTTTCGCAGCGCACGGATGCCCTGCTTTTGGCTGTTTAATTGGATATTGTTCACGCGAGTGATCACATCGCCTGCAACAATGCCCTGAGCTTCTAAAATCTCTGGATTTTGCTTTGGTGTTATACGGTAGCCAAGCAACTTGCCATTTTCTTGATAGGGTTCAGCAGCAACCACTCTACCCAGTAGTGCCGGATTACGAGCCATCATGTCGCGAATCTGACCGGGGTTGGTGGGGATCTCGACCTGTGCATTCGGGTCGGCGCTGGCGCCACCACTATTACCTGCATTGGATGCTTGAGCCGTTTGAACTGGGCGCATAGCGATCGGCGCTTCATCGGATAGCAAAAGTTTTTCGTTCTTGCCGCGATTACTCAAAATGACGTATTCAGGGTGTACTTCTTTAAGCGTTGTTTCGCCCGAGACTTTATCGCCTACCCAATAGGCTGATTGCTCGGCAGAGCCTGCGCTAATAATGGCAATAGCCTTTTCTTGCGGTGTATAGGCAAACACACCAGATAGCTTTAAGTTGAGCTTGGTCACTTCGACCGGTTGATTGGTTGGCTCCGTCTTCACGACCTTTGCACCCGCTTCGCCAAAAAGATGCGTGTCGATGATCGCTCTACTTTGTTGTATGGGGTCAACGCTTTGCTTTTTACCTACAGAGGCTGAACTAGTAATAGCCACAGCGCCTACTGCCGGCTGCGGCAAAAATTTTAAGGCGAGCAGTGCGAGGCTAATGCCGATGGCAATCACCAAAAAATTGTTCACCCAACGAGGTAGTCTCGCGGAAGAATTTGCGAGCAGCGTAGTTGCTGTTTTCGCGCTCATGTTTGTATACCTTATGTTTTGTTAAGGAAATTGCCTTAACTCGCTGTGCTGACTGCTTTTTAAGCATCTGCTTATAGCGGTCGGCCAGTGTACCTGTTTGTAGGGTTATTGCTCAATATTGTCTTAATTGACACACAGTGCGCTTGCGCTGTGATTATGCGCACAACCCCGTATTCGCCCTATGTATATAGGTGTTAATCAGTGCTTTAGGTGCGCATTGGCCGTACTAATTCACTTTCTGTATAAATTGCATAACAAGGTAATCAGGTTACGGCTTGTTAAGTGTGTGGATAACTCCAATTAGCGCTTGATTTATATGGCCATGTTTAGCTAATTACGTTCATCCGAGATGATTGGAAGTTGGATAGGGAGGGGGAGAGAGAGAGGGTAGTTATCGCCAATATTTTGACAGTTCTTTGAGCCGTTTATTGCTTGTTCGGGCCAAAGGTTTTGGCCCGAACAGGATATTGGTGGTTTTGCGTTGAAGCTAAACCAGAAGTCGGGATGACTTCTTAGACCATATCTTTCAAGCCTTTTAATGGCAGTACTTTGACGACCTTACGAGCAGGCTTCGCTTTGAAAATTGCTTCTTCACCCGTAAATGGGTTGATACCCTTACGAGCTTTAGTAGCTGGCTTCTTGATAACGCGGATTTTCATCAAGCCGGGTACGCTGAACATACCTGGGCCACGTGGCTTAAGGTTGTCTTGAATAACGTCAGCTAACGCATCAAATACGCTCGCAACTTCTTTACGGCTTAATTCTGTTTTCTCAGAAATAGTCGTCATGATTTCTGACTTGGTAGGTGGCTTCTTTACTGCCGCGCTAGCCTTTTTCTTTGCAGATGCTTTTTTCTTAGTGACTTTTTTCTTAGCCGCCATATGGGTTCCCCGGTTACCTAAATTAAAATGCTTGAAATAAAAAAGATCGCACACGTTTGCATGCGCCTTGTTGTTTATGCTTTTACCGAAAGCGCGCGAAAATTAACACAGATCTGGCGCTCCGAGTAGTTTTATAGATTAAAATTCGTAAAAAACACTATATTTATAGCGAATTCAGACAATGCGATTGAAAAAACACTGTTTTTATAGTGTTTTTGTATAAATATTGTACATGCTTAAATGAATGGGCCGAGCAATTTAAATAAGTAACCAACCGTTATTATTTTAAGTGCCATTAAGCCGATTATCCCTATTAATGCAGATAAATCGAACGTACCCAATGGCTTTACAAAGCGCCGAATTGGTGTGAGCACTGGTTGAGTAATGGCGTGCAACATTCCCTGCAGTGGGTGGCCTTGAGCGCCTGGCAGCCAGCTCAATAATGCTTGAATAATGATCGCACCGATAAACACATTGAACATCAACGAGATCACGTTTATGGCAGATACAGTTATAAACTGAATTATCGATAACGCTTGTGGATTAACCGGGCCAGTAAAAACATGCAGCCCTCCAAGAAATAGCACCTTGAACAAGATAAACTTTAGCAACAACACCAAAAAGCATAGCAGCAGGCTGGAGGTGTCGTATTTTTTGATGCTGGGGATAACTTTTCGCATCGGCTTGAGCAATGGATCAGTTGCTTGAACAATAAACTGTGCGACGGGGTTGTAGTAGTCGGCTCTGACCAGTTGCATGACAAATCGCAGCCCAACAATGAGTGCGTAAATATCGAACAGTGTGCTTACTATGAAGCCAAGTGCGGATAGAGCGGGGCCCATCAGTTATCTCCGTGCAATTAAACCGCTCTAGTGTAGTCGTTATTCTAGGGCGGTGCGCCAAATTCATCACCCAGCTCGATTGCTCGATCGTTTGCCGCTTGCATAGCTGCACTAACGATATCGGCAAACTTGTGCTGGTTGAATGTTTCGATGGCTGCAGCTGTTGTGCCGCCTTTCGATGTGACGTTGGCTCGCAGTTGAGCCGGCGGCGTATCACCTTGGCGGGCCATGCTGGCAGCGCCATAGGCTGTTTCTATCGCAAGAGTGGTGGCTGATTGCTGGTCTAGGCCAAGCTTGGTGCCAGCGGCTATCATATGTTCGATCAAGTTAAAAAAGTAAGCTGGGCCACTGCCTGAGAGTGCGGTTACCGCATCGAGCTTGGATTCTTCGTCAACCCACAAGCAAACACCAGCGCTTTGTAGCAATTGCATCGCTAAGGCCTTGTGATGCTCATTGCAGGTTTGATTGGCAAACAATGCGGTTGCACCCAGCCCAAGCAGAGCGGGAGTGTTGGGCATACAGCGCACAATCGGCGTGGCATTTGGTAACCAGCCGCGCATTGAATCCTCTCGAACGCCTGCAGCAACTGATATGGCCAATGGAGCGGCACCGCCATGTGCGAACACGTCATTTATGTTTCGGCATACGGTTTGAACGATATTGGGTTTGACCGCGATGATGATGCCGTCAGGAGTGGGTGCGTCCGCTAAAGATGTAAATGTATTTACACCTGTCAGGTCGCGCAACCGCACTAGGGCCTCTTCGCTAATGTCGACAACATTAATGTCGGAGGCATTTGCGCTATTTTTGATCAATCCGCCAATTAGGCTGCTCGCCATATTGCCAGCGCCCATGAATGTCCAGATAGTGGTCATATCAGGATTGTTTGCTTAGGCGTTGCCGTTTATCACCTAGTACTTCAAGTAGGTGATCAAAGGATTTAGCGAACGATTCAATACCGGCTTGTTCTAGTTTGTCAGTGATAGCGTTAAGTGGAATACCGACATCACTCAGTGCTGAGAGTTGCTTATGTGCATCAGCGAGCTTGTTCGCTAATCGTGCCTCGGCTGTGCCGTGATCGCGAAAGGCATCCATTGTTTTAGGTGGCACGGTATTGACAGTTTCTGGGCCGATGAGTTGCTCAACGTACAGCACATCAGAGTAATCCGGGTTTTTGGTGCCGGTGCTTGCCCACAATAGGCGTTGCGGTTGCGCCCCTTGCTCGCGGAGTTTGGCAAATTTATCACTACCGAATAGATTAGCAAAATGGCCATAGGCTACTTTGGCGTTAGCGATAGCAATAAGGCCTTTCAGTTCTTTTGCTGCAGCATGGCTAGATTGATCTATTGCTGCATCCACTTCGGTATCAACCCGACTAACAAAGAAACTGGCAACTGATGCGATGTTGGTAACCGGGTTTCCATCTTCATGTCGTGCCTGCAAGCCACGCACGTAGGCTTGCGCAATTTCTAGATAACGTTGCACGCTAAACAACAACGTCACGTTGACATTGATGCCTTGGCGGATTAATTGTTCGAAGGCGACAACACCGGCCTTTGTGCCGGGTACTTTGATCATTAGATTGTCTCGTGAAACTCGCCTATGAAGATCGAGTGCCATCTTTACTGTGCCATCAACATCATCGGCAAGCTCTGGTGTTACCTCTAGGCTAACGTAGCCGTCAATGCTTTTTGTGCTTTTGTAAGTGTCAGCAAATGCATCTGCCGCCATTTGAATATCTTGGACCGCTAGTTGGGTAAACAGCTCGAGATTAGTCACTGACTCGTTTTCAGCAACAATGGCTGCAATCGCTTCGTCATATTCGTTGGTCTTGGCTATGGCTTGTTCAAAAATGGCGGGGTTGGATGTTAGCCCCATTATTTGATCATCTTTGATCAGTGCCTGAAGCTCGCCTTCAAACATGCTGCGCTGGATGTAGTCGAGCCAAATGCTTTGACCAGCCTGGTAGGCTCCGACTAAAGGGTTAGATGCGCTCATAAAGATCTCATTAGGGTGTTTGACTGTCGTCATTATGCCAGCGGAGGCCGGCTTTGGGTTCACGCGCGTTGTCCAAATATGGCTGTACCGACTCTAACAATGGTTGCGCCTTCAGCAATCGCTGCTGGCAAATCACTGCTCATACCGATGGAGAGGGTGTCCATGTGCGAATGAGTTTGACGCAGCAACTCAAATAGGGTCGCCAACTTTGCAAACGGTTTGCGTTGCTCTTCAAAGCTTGATCGCGGGGCTGGGATCGCCATCAAGCCTCTTAGTTGTAATTGTTCATGCGTGGCACAAGCGGCAGCTAATTCTTCTAGCTCCGATTCTGCCGCGCCCGATTTACTAGCTTCGTTATCAATGTTGACTTGCACACAGATGTTCAATGGGGGTAGCTCGCTTGGGCGTTGCGATGCTAACCTATTGATGATCTTGACGCGATCTACGCTGTGTACCCAGCTAAATGATTCGGCAATGGCTTGTGTTTTGCGCGACTGAATGCCCCCAATGAAATGCCAGTGATAGTGCTCATCTGGATGATCGCGGCTCAGGGTCTGGATTTTTTCGACTGCCTCATCAACGTAGTTTTCGCCAAAATGACGTTGCCCAGCTGAATAGGCAGCACGGATTGCCTCTATGGGTTTGGTTTTACTAACCGCTAACAGAGCTACAGACTCGGGTTTTCGCTGATACTGGCTTTCTAGTGTGCGAATCTCTTTTGTGACCCGTTGCACAGCTTCGGCCACATTGTGCGTGTTGTTCATCTCAAATATTGCCAAGTTGTGATGCAGTTGACGGAAGTTCGTTAGCCATGTGGGATCCCACTAAGTAAACCCCGTAATTGGCCGACAAAGTTGGCATCGAAACACGTTTTGTTTCAACTGACAACCAAAAAGGTAAAGCCATGGATATCTCACAACTTCTGACTTTCAGCGTTAAAAACGGCGCATCAGACATGCACTTATCTGCTGGTATCCCACCAATGATTCGTGTTGATGGTGATATGCGCAGAGTGAACGTACCTTCACTGGACCACGCTGCGGTACAGGGCATGGTATACGACATCATGAACGATAAGCAGCGCAAGGACTTTGAAGAATTCCTCGAGACTGACTTTTCATTTGAGATTCCTGACGTTGCTCGTTTTCGTGTAAACGCATTTAACCAAAACCGTGGTTGCAGTGCTGTATTTCGTACGATCCCAACTGAGATCTTAACTTTAGAGCAACTCGGTGCTCCAAACATCTTTAAAGAACTATCAGCCTTACCGCGTGGCATCGTGCTGGTTACTGGTCCTACTGGTTCTGGTAAGTCTACAACGCTTGCAGGAATGATGGACTACAAAAACGAAACAGAACTTGGCCATATCCTAACAATTGAAGATCCAATTGAATTTGTTCACGAGAGTAAAAAATGCCTTGTTAACCAACGCGAAGTACACCGTGACACGATGGGCTTCTCTAACGCACTTCGCTCGGCCTTGCGTGAGGATCCTGACACCATACTGGTTGGTGAGATGCGTGACCAAGAAACAATCTCTCTTGCGCTAACGGCAGCCGAAACCGGTCACCTTGTATTCGGAACACTCCACACGAGTTCCGCTGCAAAGACTGTCGATCGTATTGTTGACGTGTTCCCTGCTGGGGAAAAGCCAATGGTGCGTTCAATGTTATCTGAATCCTTGCGTGCAGTAATTTCGCAGACACTATTGAAGCGAACGGGTGGCGGCCGTGTAGCTGCCCACGAAATCATGGTGGGTACGCCTGCTATTCGTAACTTGATTCGTGAAGACAAGGTTGCACAGATGTACTCAGCGATCCAGACAGGACAAGGCCATGGTATGCAAACACTTGATCAAAATTTGAAAGAGCTAGTAGCTCGTGGCGTAGTTGACCTTGCTGAAGCGAAGAAGAAGGCTGCAAACGCAGACGCTATTACTTAATAGTAAAACTAACCGGTGCAGCATTAGCTGCGCCGATGTTTGTTCTAAAACTCATAAAAGAAATTAAGCACGGGAAGGGAAGATGGATTTAAAAGTAGCTAAGCGATTTATGGATGAGTTGCTGGTAAGCCTATATAAAAAGGGCGGCTCGGATCTGTTTATTATTGCAGGTGCGGCACCAGCAATGCGTATTCACGGCAAGGTAACGCCGGTGATGGATAAGAAGCTAACCGCTGATCATACGCTTGCGTTAACCCAGGCCCTAATGACAGAAGCCGAGCGGGTAGAGTTTAAGCAAAACAAAGAGCTTAACTTCGCCATTGCTTTGCCTGATATTTCCCGTTTTCGTGTTAATGCACTAGTGCAACGCGGTAGCGCAGGTTTAGTAGTTCGAATCATCCCTAATGAAATACCTTCATTTGAAGATCTTCATCTGCCAGAAATTCTTAATACGATAGCCATGACAAAACGTGGTTTGGTTATTTTTGTTGGAGGTACCGGTTCTGGTAAGTCAACTAGTCTTGCAGCGTTGATCGATTATCGTAACGAAAATTCGAATGGTCATATCATTACTATTGAGGATCCAGTTGAATTTGTTCATCATCATAAAGGTTGCATCGTAACTCAGCGTGAAGTGGGTACTGATACCGATTCATTTGAGGTGGGACTAAAAAATACACTACGACAAGCACCAGACGTTATATTGATTGGCGAGATACGCGACCAGAAAACAATGGAACACGCAATCGCTTTTGCTGAAACGGGTCACCTGTGTTTGGCTACATTGCACGCAAACAATACCAACCAAGCACTTGATCGAATAATTAACTTCTTCCCTGAAGCGCGTCATAAGCAGTTGTTACTAGATTTGTCTTTGAATATTAAAGCGCTTATTTCTCAGCGACTGTTGCCTACACCAAGTGGTAAGGGTCGACGAGCTGCGATTGAAGTGTTGCTCAATACGCCATTGATGTCTGATTTGATTATGAAAGGCGAGGTGCATGAGATCAAAGCACTAATGAGTAAGAGTGCTGATCAAGGCATGCAAACGTTTGATCATGCCTTATTCGATCTACTCAATGATAACGCTATTACTATTGAAGAAGCGATGCGAAACGCGGACTCTGTAAATGACCTTCGTTTACGTATCAAGCTTGAAGGTGGTAACGCCGGTGCAGTTGACGACATGATCGCTAACTCCATGACGCTAGAAGAAGCTGACGATGATGATCCGTATGCCTCTGGTCGAAAGGCCGGGTAGCAACTCATTTGTTGTTTTAAAAAAGGGCGGTATTAACCGCCCTTTTTTTTGCCCAAATATTGCTGCCTTGCTTAAATAACTACTCACCCAGTATTCGAAATTTTAGTCGCGAGAAAAAGCTTGGGGGTGCCTGCGGTGTCGCTGCGCTGCCAGTTTCATCAAAGTAGGCTGTGTACGCGCCTCCATATTCAAACTTCATCTTAGAGAAGGTAACTGGCTTACCATCCTCGGAGGCAATTGAAACTTGAATCTCGTGTCTGTTGGGTTTTCTTAATAAGAACGTAGCCTGTCGCCTATCAGGTCCCGCTGTCATAAGCGCCGGCATATCGCCCAGCGTGATGGTGAGATTTTGCGATAAATCCTCCATTGATACGGTAACCAACGACCCAGCTTTGAATTTACCCCGTACATTTTGTGCGATTGCGCCCGCCGATAAGGTCACAATGCCGTTCTTGATGCTTAGCGCAGTGCCATCAGCAGGTGTCCAATGAGCTGGCTTGGGTGACGCATCAGTAGCGCCTTCAATTGGTTCAAGGCTAAAAGAGCCATTGATAATTTGATTAGGATTAATGGCGCGCGTTGGAATCGATTCTCCAGCACACTTAGTGGTTAGCGCATGAAGTGCCGCCTGTTCTTTTTGATCACCATCAAGATGTATGTTGTCATCAAAATTAAAGTTAGTAGCATCGGCGATGGAGATTCTTTTGGGTTGTGCTAGTGCAATCAACTCAATGCCGTAGTTGATTTGTTCGGCGTAGGGATTACATCCAGGATGGATTTTGTGCAATAAAATAGGATAGCTTCCGTCGCCACCCCAGCTCTGTGTATCGATTTGATTGATCACCTTTAAAAAGTCATCTTTAAATGCAGTGGCCGAGGTGCCAGCTTTGTTAGCGGCATCACTCTCATGCCCCCACCAAATCACTTCATCGATGGTGTCTTTGCCGGGTATAAGTTCAAGTGCCGCCGTTACGTTGCTAACGATGGCGTTCCACATATTTTCCTTTTCTTCAGTAACGGTGCCTTCTAACCATTGCAGTAAATTGGTTGCGCCACGCGATATGTTGACAACATAAATCTGTTTGTCGGGCATTTGTTTAGCAACGGCAGCTGCGTAAAAGATCGCATAGTTGCCAGGACTTTTATCGCCACTGTCAAATCCATCACCAGCTGATTCTCCATGGCGCCTAACGCCGTATCTCCAAAACTGCACATCCGCAGCGATGCTAGTGTCGACCTCAGGGTTGATCCGTGCCATGTTTGACTGGCCACTGCACAGAATCACATAGGGCGTCTTTGTCATCACTTGAAAACCTTCGATTATTTACACAAGTGTAGAAGATGAGCCTCAGGTTCGGACGATAATTTGGCATACTGTTGCGGTATTTCATAGGCAGATGACTTCCGTGGCACAACTGTACTTTTATTATTCAGCAATGAATGCGGGTAAATCGACCCTGTTATTGCAATCGGCGCATAACTACGGCGAACAAGGAATGGAAGCCTTATTATTTACCGCGGCAATTGATAATCGCTATGGTGAAGGCGTGATTCAATCGCGTATTGGTGTGTCGTCACCGGCAGAGGTTTTTGATGCTCAAACTCATTTTATTGAGGTGGTGGGCCGATTTAATCAGGCCAAAAAAGTGGATTGCGTGTTAGTGGACGAAGCTCAGTTTTTGAGCCGCCAGCAAGTCGATCAACTCGCGCGTGTTGTGGATGAGCTGAATATCCCCGTATTGTGTTTTGGCATACGAACAGACTTTCAAGCTGAGCCGTTTCCGGGGTCAGCTCGATTATTGGCTATCGCTGATAAATTATCAGAACTTAAAACGGTTTGTAGTTGTGGTCGAAAAGCGACGATGACGGTGCGCCTAGATGAAGCAGGGCAGGTTATTGCAGCTGGTGAACAAGTACAAATTGGAGGCAACGAACGCTACGATTCAAAATGCCGCCGCCACTATCAAGAGCTCATGGATAAGGTCACTAGCTAGCTAAGCTACTGACTAAGTGTTGTGGGTTCGCCTCTCACCCAGGCGGTGTGAGCTTTTCCGGAAAAAGGCAGGCCGCTCTCAAGATGAATATCCGCATTATCGCAATCTAAAAAGGGTGTATTGCTACCTTGGCTTAGTAGCTTAGCCGATGAGCATTGCACTGGAGTTGTTGGGTCGAACAATATGAGGTTGGCTGTTTCGCCAACAGCCAATGTCGATGCGACCTTGTCGGATGCCAGTATCCTGCTTGGGTTGGTACTGACCGCAGCTAGTATCTTGCTTAGAGGCGTGTCTAACAATGCTGGTAACTGCATGAGTAAAGGCAAAAATACATCGAATGCTGACAAGCCAGGCGCGCTACTGGGAAAAGGTGCAAGTTTGGCATCTGTATCGTGAGGTGCATGATCAGAGCAGATGGCGTCTATGGTGCCGTCGGTAACACCAGTTCGTAAGGCATCACGATCCCGCTCGCTTCGAAATGGCACAGACGAATGAAAATTAACATCAAAACCGTTGATGTGTTTTTCGGTAAAAAACAAATGGTGTATCCCCACATCCGCAGTTATCGATAGGCCTGCCTGTTTCGCTGCAGCAATTTGTTCTACACCGCGCGCGGTACTTAACCTTGATATGTGTAAACGGCAACCGGTATCGCGGCAAAGCTCGATCAAGCGTGCTAAGCCTATGGTTTCTGTGGCTGCTGGTATACCCGGTAATCCTAAGCGAGTGGCTACGGCACCTGCATGTGCACAGCCTGCACCGCCAATTTGTGGGTCACGTGCTGTGAGTAATAATGGGATATCAAAAGTTGCAGCGTATTCCATTGCACTCAGCAACACTGAAGTGTCAGCGATGGGTTGATCGGCCTGGCTAGCACCCACACAGCCTGCATCACGCAAGGTTGCGATTTCCGATAGGCGTTGGCCCTCCAATTCAGTGGTTAAAGCGGCTAGTGGAATTACTCTAGCGCCGCCGCCTTGTTGGGCACGTTGACGAATTAGCTCAACGGTTGCGGTGGAATCAATGACTGGGTGTGTATCAGGTGAACAGAGTAGTGTAGTGAAACCTGCGGCTAGTGCAGCATGGCATTCACTTTTCAGTGTGCCTTTACGTGTGAGGCCGGGTTCACGTAAGCGTGCGTAGAGATCAACAAAACCTGGGCTAAGTACCATGCCCGTTGCGTCGATTACTTGGCTGTCGGTGGCAGGCTTGCTGCTGATAATCCCGTCGACAATATGTATGTCTTCAGTTGTATCAACGTTAGCGGCTGAATCAATTAGCCGTGCGCCTTTGATAGTCGAATTGTTAGTAGCTTGACTCATGTTGTGCCCGCCATCTCTGCTTCGCGCACCGCTTCGCCGTGGCCCATGGTGATTGACAATACAGCCATGCGTACGGCAATACCGTAGTTAACTTGCTCGAGTATCACCGCTTGTTTGCCGTCAGCCACGTTTGCTGCAATTTCGACGCCGCGGTTGGTAGGCCCAGGGTGCATCACAATAGCATCCGGTTTGGCAAGCTTGAGGCGATCTTCAGTTAAGCCGTAGGTGCGAAAAAATTCACCCATACTTGGCACTGTGGCTGAATTCATACGTTCGTTTTGCAAACGTAAGCCCATGATGACGTCTGCATCTTTTAGTGCCACTTCGAGCTGGCTATAGACCTTCACACCTAGCTCCTCTACATATTCGGGTATTAATGTATTGGGAGCTACTACGCGGATTTCGGCAGCGCCTAGTGTTTTGAGCGCAGAGATGCCTGAGCGTGCTACTCGTGAATGTTTAATATCACCAATGATGACGACACGCAAATTTTCAAACTCGCCTTTGTGCCTGCGTATGGTGAACATGTCGAGCATGCCCTGAGTGGGATGCGAGTGTTGGCCGTCACCACCATTAACAACATTAATAGTGGGTGCAACATGCTCGGCGATAAAATGTGCTGCACCTGAATCACTGTGGCGTACGATGAACATATCGCATTGCAAGGATTCAAGAACCCGTAGCGTATCTAATAGTGATTCACCTTTTTTGGTTGAGGAGCTAACCAAGTCGATATTGAGTATGTCGGCAGATAATCGTTTTGCGGCCAGTTCGAACGCGGTACGCGTACGCGTGCTGTTTTCGAAAAATAAATTAGCTACTGTTTTGCCGCGCAGTAGTGGTACGTTTTTTATCGATTTGTCGTTAACGCTAGTGAAGTTCTCAGCGGCGTCCAAAATGCCCGTTAGCGTTTGCTTGTCTAAACCATCAAGGGTCAGAAAGTGATGTAGATTCCCGAAGCGGTTGAATTGCGGATCGTTTTGTTTCATGAACTCTTGTCGCCAGATGTTTCGCTAGTTGGCTCACTGATGGTTAGGCTCATGTCACTTGCGTCCAGCGATACATGCATGTTGTCGCTTAAATCAATCGCTTGGCCGATAACATCAGCGCGAATGGGCAGCTCATGGCCGGTGCGCTGGATTAACACCGCTAGGGTGATGCGCGATGGCCTGCCGTAGTCGAAAATTTCGTTCATTGCGGCGCGTACTGTGCGGCCAGTGCTAAGCACATCGTCAACCAGAATAATATGTCGGCCATCAATCGAGAAAGGAACTTGCGATGGGCCAACTACCGGATGTAAACCCACGGTACTGAAATCGTCTCGATAAAACGAAATATTGAGTTCGCCTAAAGGCTCTTGTAAACCCAGGCTTTTGTGAAGATGTTTGCCGACGTCTACTCCGCCAGTTTTGATACCAATCATGGCAACGGGGTTATTGTCGCCGTCGTTATCGCCGCTTTTTTCGGAATGGGTAATCAAGTGTTGCAAACTTTGCTGCATTTCCTGCAACCAGCCGCTCACTTGCTCGGTGTTGTATCGTGTCATGCTCTCAACCGAACGTTCAGGTGCGCCATTATAACGCCCCAAGCCGCTCGTGCTTGTTTCAGTTCGCAGTAAGCCAATTTTGCAAGATGAGCGTAGCGGCCATTGAGTCAATATCGCCCTTGCTAACGCGTTTGGTGCGTTGGCCGCTGGCTCGCATTTTGGCCAGCTCAGCCTGCGCAGCCATAGAACTGAAGCGTTCATCTGCCTCAGAAACAGGTAAGCCAAAACGTTTACCTAGCGCTTTGATAAAGCCTTTGACATGAGGCGTGATCGCTTGATCCTCTCCATCAATCGTTAGTGGTAAGCCCACCACCAGCTCATCAGGCTGCCATTGCTTAATAAGTTGTTCAATCGCTGGCCAATCTGGTGTGCCATTCACGTTACCAACTGTTTGGGCTGGGGATGCAGTCTCAGTTAGCGAATTGCCGACGGCAACGCCAATGCGCACCGTACCGTAATCAAATGCGAGATACGTTTTGGTATGCATGGTTAGTCAGGCTCGATTAGGCGCGGCCGGAATCGCCAACAATCGTATCGAGATTAATGCCGATCAAATCAGCTACCGCATTGCGCCGATCTTCGACCGGCGTATCAAACAAGATGCTCGCGTCGGCTGGGCAAGTCAGCCAAGCATTATCGGCGACTTCAGATTCTAGCTGCCCAGGAGCCCATCCGGAGTGACCAAGCACGACCAAGCGTTGTTGCGGTTCAGAACCTGCGGCAACGGCTTCTAAAACATCCCGCGAACTCGACACCGATACCCCCGCCAAATAATCACGAGTTGATTCAAACCAAGCGCCAGCTGGATGAAGAACTACTCCATTTTGTTCATCCACCGGGCCACCAAATAATACGGTTTCTGCTGTGAGTGGCAAGTCGGTTTTGATATCGAGTTGCTCAAAGATGTCGCCCAGAGCGACAGCAGATGTTTGATTGATGATAGCCCCCCATGCGCCTTGTTCATCGTGATCAATTAAATAAATAACTGAGTGGCGAAATGGTGGGTCCAGCAACTGCGGCATGGATACCAAAAAATGATGGGTTAAATTCAAAGAGATCTACCTGTGGGCCTTAGCCTCAGTGTATAGAAAAAGCGGTTCTCGAAGCTACTACTACTGACGCTAATAACTTATGACTGAGTTAGAGCTTTGGAATTCCCAAGTACGAGTGATATAGAGGATATCCGTCTCTTGCCCTAACTGGCCAGTCATTGGTTCAAATGGGCCTGATAGGGTAACAATTCGCTTGGCAGCATCATCAAGCACAGCAAATCCAGAAGATTCGAGTATTTCAACCGATTCGATATCACCGTTTTTGTATATGCCCACTGACATCATTAACGCGCCTGACAATTTACTACGCTTCACAGCATCGGGGTAGTTTAGGTTACCGATACGCTCAACTCGTTCCACCCAGCGATACATATAAGGTGCAGATGAGGATTCTTTTGTCGCGGCTGTTAAGAATTTCTTTTTAGGGCGTTTGGCGCGTTCTTCCTCTTGTTTTTCGATCGCCGCGCTAAGCTTTGCGATTTCAAAGTTCTCTTCGATCAGGATGAGGTCGGTCTTCGCTTGATTATTTTCCTTCTCAACGTTCTCTGCTTCGGTATTGGTTAAGTCATCAGAAAATAATGTAGTGAGAATTTCTTCCGAGCTAGCGGTCTGTTCTTCGGGTGATGAGGCCTCCATCGGAGTAGGTGCGATACCATCTGTTTTGAAATCCTGGTCGCTGGCAAATGCGCTGGTAGGGCGGACTTTTTCATCCGTATCGCCACCTCCATCTTGAGATGCTTGGGCTAGGTAATTGGCGTTTTCGGGGGCTTCGCTGTCGGTCGGCTGAACCAGGATAACCTCCATGGTGGCAGGCGTACGAAGCTCGTTTAAAAACGGCTCAAAGCTGACACCGAGGATAATCCCAGCGTGCAGCACAGCGGCCGCGAACAGTGCGACTGTGAGCGTGTCAAATTTGCTGATATCAAATGGCAAGGCAGAACTCATTATCGGTCTTTCATCGATTTTTCATTCACCGCGGTGTTGGCAACACAACCGTGGCGTACAACGTGTACGCCAGTTGATTTTAGGTCACGATTAGCTATTGCGCAGGGCCGCTAGCCCATCGAGGTAAATATCGGCGATTCCAGGCACGTAATCGGACGCATTGGCCGGTGCTGGCGCCAACGAGTTGGCATGGGCATCAAGCTCTCGCACGCAGGTCGGACTGGTTACATTAACTTCAGTCAAACTACTGCCGATAACATCTAGGCCGACAAAATGTAAGCCTCGCTCTACCAGACTGGGAGCAATTGATTTAGCGATTTTTCGGTCCGAGTCGCTCAGTGCCACGGGTACGCCGCGCCCGCCTGCTGCCAAATTACCGCGAGTTTCGCCTTGTGCTGGCACACGCGCTAAGGCATAGGGCATCGGTTTGCCGTGTACTACTAGTATGCGCTTGTCGCCGTCGACGATTTCTGGGATAAACCGTTGCGCCATGATCTGACGCTGGTCCCGTTGGGTCATGTTTTCGAGGATGACGTTAATATTTGGGTCGTTTTCGCCAATTCGATAGATTGATTCACCGCCCATTCCATCCAGCGGTTTGACGATCACATCTTTATGTTGTTGAACAAAGGTTTTTATGCGCTCGGAGTCGGCTGTGACCAGCATGGGTGGGCAATACTCACTAAACCACGTGGTAAATAATTTTTCGTTAACATCTCGTAGCGCATTTGGCTGATTACTGACCAATACGCCTTCCTGTGCTGCTCGCTCAAGAAGGTAGGTGGTGTAAATAAAATCCATGTTAAAGGGTGGATCTTTACGCATCAAAATAATGTCTAGCTCTGCCAGTGGAGCGTCGACGCTTGGCCCAGCATCGAACCAGTGGTCATTGTTATCATGGACTTGCACGGTATGCATGCGTGCATAGGTTTTGCCCTGTTCAAAATACAACCAATGTTGTTGCATATAAAAGACTTGCCAGCCACGAGCTTGAGCTGCCAGCATCATCGCCAGAGTGGTATCTTTGTAGGGTGTGATGGATTCGATCGGATCCATAACAATGCCTATTTTAAGAGTCATGCTGCTCGCCCATGTTGCTTGCCTTGATTTACAATAAGACATTATTGCACGACCCAGTTAGTTTCAAAGAGAGTTTCCAAGTCAACGTCAGAGGTTTACGGATGATTAGCGCAAGTGAAGACCAGTCCGATGCCGCATCTAGGCGTGCCGCTGGAAGTACAGTATTAGTTGTTGACGACAGCAAAACCGTCCGCCGATCAGCTGCGGCCTATCTCGAGCAACATGGCTTAAATGTCATTACGGCTAATGACGGTTTTGAAGCGTTAGCCATGGTTGTCGAACATCAACCCGCCATTGTTTTTGCTGATATTGTTATGCCGCGTTTGGACGGCTACCAAACCTGCGCGCTAATAAAAAACAATGCTGATTACCAACATATTCCCGTGGTGATGTTGTCCAGTAAAGATGGATTGTTTGATCGTGCTCGAGGGCGGGTAGTCGGGGCTGATGCGCACTTAGCAAAGCCCTTTGATGCCGATCAAATTATTGAAACCACTCAGCAATTTTTGGATCAACAAGCCTATTCTCAATCGGCCAGGGATCAGGCGTAGGTAACAGTGGCTGAAATACTCCTCATAGAAGATTCGCCCACCGATACTCACGCCTACAGTGCCGTGCTGCGTGAAAACGGTTACGACGTTAAAACAGCATCCACAGGGGAAGAAGGTATTGCATTGGCAAGTGAGATCAAGCCGGACTTGATTCTTATGGATATCGTTATGCCCGGTGTAAACGGCTTTCAAGCAACTAGAGAATTACAAAAAAGCGCTGAAACGGCTGACATCCCGGTCATTATGTTATCCACCAAAGATCAAGAGACTGATCGCATTTGGGGTATGCGCCAAGGTGCTACCGATTATTTGATCAAACCTGTCAATCGAGATGTTCTTATCAACAGTATTAAAACGGCATTGTCGGATATATGAGCCAAGCGCACGTTATGTTTCGAGCCGGCGGGCAATCTTTCGCTGTTGCATCATCAAATGTACAAGCGATACACGATGAGCTATCGCTGCAGTCAGTAGGGGACACCAAAAAATGGTTCCTAGGTTTGGCCGTTGCGGATGGTGTTCTGATACCGGTTACGGATTTAGCCGGCTACCTAAAGCTTGGTCAAGCCTCGGGTCGTACTTTCTCTGGTCGTACATTAGGTATCAGCCCTGAGGTGGGCGTCGGTGCGCTTCGCGTTGACGAAGTCATTGGTGTTGACGATACCGCGACAAAAGTCAGCGATGCTGTATTGCCACAAGCCTTGCAGGCGAACTCCAATTTGTTCAGCTACTCATTAGAGGCCAGTACCGGTGAACACTGGGTGCTCGATGTACCGCGTTTACTTCAATCAAAACGCTTCATTGATATAGGTGTGTCCGCGTGAATGTTAGTCGGGTCGTATCGCAATTGACATCCACGTTCACTACAAGATGGCAGCGCTTGTCTAGGCATCAACGTATCGCATTTGCGATATTGCCTATTGTGTTGCTGTTGTCCATTGGTGTGTTGCTAAAGCTTCTGTCTAGCAACGGGACGATAGCTCAGCAGGCTAGTCCGACAAATAGCGTTGTGAATAATGACAATGTTGTAGAGCCCGAATCAGTTCAACAACGCATTGCCGAGCATTCTTCTAGTGTGATGACATTGCAGCGCTGGTTGCTAAGTGGTCGTAATTCAAAAGAAGAAGCGGGCATTTCTTTAACCATGCTTCAGCATTTACAAGCGATTGCTGTTGACCCAAGTAATGATCTTGCTTGGCAAGATTACTCTGATGAGTTATCACGCTTGGAAAACGCCGTTGAAAAGCAAGCTATCACAACACCAGAGGCAACTGCTTTAATTGCAACACTGCGTTATGACTACGCGCAGTTGCGCGGCAGTGTGGCCGGAATGGTTGATAGTGGCCAAGATGGCGGTGTAGTAGCTGCGCCTACAATAACATCGCGCGGTGCTGATAACCAAGCTTTGGCCAAACGTTCATCTTTAACCCCTTGGTTGTTAGCCTTACTCCCGTTGTTGGCATCGGCACTAGCAACGGTGGCTTGGCTATTTTATCAGGCAAGCCAACAGCCCTCATTAGAGCAGCCTATGCTTCGCACGGTGGATTCTCGTGCAAATCAAAATGCGATTTTGCAATTACTTGATGAGATGGAGCCGTTGGCTGATGGCGATTTACGTGTTCAGGCGACAGTAAGTGAAGCCATGACGGGTGCGTTAGCGGATGCGTTTAACTATGCGGTAACTGAGTTGCGTTGGTTGGTGGGTGCTATTAAGGGTTCGGCCGCACAAGTTAATGAGTCTGTGGGCAAGACGCGCGATTCCGCAAACAGCTTGGCGCAAGCCAGTGGCGTGCAAGCGCGTGAGATTCACCGTTCATCAAATTACTTAAACGTGATGAGCGATACAATGGCGCAACTCTCAGCGCATGCAGCTGAATCATCGCGGATAGCCGTTGATTCAGTTGAACAAGCGCAACAGGGTACGCTAGCAATCGATGCCAGTGTTAAGGGTTTGGTTAACATACGCGAGCAAGCGCATATGACAAGCCGATTAATGGAACGCTTGGTTGAAAGCTCAGATGCAATAAAAAAACATGCAAACGATATTCAACGCGTTGCGAAGAACACGGATTTACTAGCCCTTAACACAACAATTAGAGCGGCCGCTGCAACTGGTGGCGGCGAAACAAGTGAGCTATCCAGACTCTCTGCTGAAGTCACTCAACTAGCGAGCACCTTGCGAATAGCGACTCGCGACATCGCACACCTAGCTGGCATTATTCATCAAGATGCAGCGCTCACGTTATCGTCAGTGAAAAAAACCAATAGTGAGCTCGATGCTGGCCATCAAAAAGCCATACTGGCAAGCCAAAGCTTGAAGGCAATTGAGGCGGTTTCTCATGATTTGCAAAATCAAATTAACGACATTGCCTCTAAAACGTTGCGGCAAGCTGGGGTAGTACGGCAATTGTCTGCAAATATGGGTGTAATCAATGGCATTACTCGCGATTCAGCTGTTGGTTTACAAGACGCTGCTAGCGATTTAGAAGATCTGCAGTTAATGGCTAATGCCTTGCTAACAAGCGTTGCAGGTTTTTCACTTCCAGATACGGATAACGATGCTGCTGACGGCGACGCCAACGATAGCGTAGAGATGCCGACATCGGCATCGGCGCTTGTTGCAAAAAAAATAAAAGCTGCAGTGAAGGTTGATCATCGTTCACAAGAGCTCGCTGGGTTTGGCGATGAGCCTCCCACGTCGAGGAATGAGTAGTGAACGGATCTGCTGACGACATACCGCGCAGGTTAACCCCAGATTTTTCTAGGCAAGCTCTGTCGCAGTTGCTCAAAGAAGCATCGCAGCTTGACGCCTTGGCACGCGTTGCTACAAACCAAAATGATGCAGCCAGCTGGGCACAGTTAACGGCGGTGTCCGATCGCATTCTGTCGGTGTTGGTGCTGTTGTCGCGGCCAGGTGCTGTACTGATTATCGAAGAGATCATCGAGGTAGTGCAATGCTTGTCAGAGGCAGAAACTGATCTATCTGAATCTAAGGCACAGACTTTACTCAAAGCGGTAGATGTATTTACGGATTATGTGTCGTACTTGCAATGGCCGGGTGCAACCGATAGCGTGCTGTCGGCAATGCCGGTGCTAAATGAGTGCAGAGCACTGCGGGATGTTAATCTTTTATCAGAAAATTTAATGCTCGCAGCAGGCATACAACTACCTGATTCGTCGCAATTGGCGCGACCGAGCATACGCGAACTCAAACACTTCACTGATCAACTGGCTATCTCAAGACAACCTCTAATTCGGGCATTGCTCGATTGGTACAGTGCGCCCGATTCTGCGCCAGCGATGAAAGAGCTAGCGGCATTGCTGACAAACATGGCAAACATCAGCCAGATACCGACCCAATTGCAACCATTGGTGTTGATGTTTGATAGTGCTGCGGTAGTGGCTGAATCGATATCAACAGGGGAGCTACAAAGCTCACCCATTTTAAAACATCAATTTGCTCAACTCGAACGCTTGTTGCAAAGATGGGCTGGGTTAACTACTGATGACTTTCCGTTGCAGGCGGTGTTAGCACCAGACACGGTATTCCGAAATTTCTTGTACACCATCGCAACTGAAAAGCTTTCTACAGGTAAAGCTGCAAGCTTACGTCGCCAGTTTGATCTCGAGCTATTTAGCTTTAAAAATGATGCGGCGCTAAAGAAAGCATTCGTAGCATCTAACATTTCGACGGCGCTCGGGCAATCCGTTAGAGATAGCGTATCGCACGAAATTGAAGCCTTGCAACGTTGGCTTAGTCAGGCCGCAGGTAATCCAAACCACAACGAAGCAGTAGGCTTGCGCACCCGCTTGTCACAGCTTGAGCCCGCGTTAGCGATGCTGGATGAGCAACAAGCATTGGCGCACTTGGTGGCAATTAATTCTGGTTTAGCAGCGATGGCCCGTGATGCCGCTAGTAATACTCGCGAGCAGCGTTTGGATATAGCGCAAGCCACTATTCAGTTTAGACGTTCGTTAGATCGGCAGCATCAACTACCCACTGCAGGATTAAGTCAGTTTTCGCAAGCGTTTGACACGCCAGGCCATTCAGCAGGCAAGGTAGTGACACTTGACGAGCATCCGCAGCATCGATTGCTGTCGCAAGCTCAACAAAAACTGCAGAGCATTGAGCACAGTCTGGAACGCTTGTTTGCTAACTCAGGTGATGGCTCTCCTCATAAAAATCAGCAAACAACGTTGTTTGCCGCTCGCCAAGGCTTGGAAGAGTTAGAGCAGGCGCTACAAATTTTGCCCTTGCCTGAAGTTTCGCCCTTACTAAAAGGTATGCGTTCCTTTTTAGATTATTGCACGGTGCAATGGCCTGGAATGCAATCTAAGCGCCAGTTCGCTGAGTTGCTAGTATCAGTCGACTACTACATGGCGTCTGTGTTGAGCCCGCACGATTCAGCAAGCCAATTATTGATGAACGCAGAAATCATCATGCAACAACTGGAGCATGCGGTCTCCGTCGAAACCGGGGCCGAGGTGACCAGCGAGACGAGTGTTGATCCTGTAGTGGATACAACGACCGAATTAGACGAGACCCAAGTGATTGCCCTTAAGGGTGATGCACTAACCAGTTTGATTGATGTGTCGCTTGATCAAATGGCCGTGGTCGGTGATCAGTTGTTGGTGTTGAATGAATCACCGAACCAACACGACAAGACTTATGCTGCGCAAAAACTGCAAATGGCGTGGGAAACGCTACACGCTGCGGCGCTGCAACATTCAGCGCCGGACTTAACAAAGCTTTCTCAAGCAAATGTCGGTTTGTTAAACCGATTACTTGCTGAGGAAGTTTCTGCGCGCGATGTGAGTTCATTACTTGAAGAGTCACACGCCGTATTGCCTCAACTTATGGATCAGCACCAAGGGCACTCTGATCATATTGCAGGTTTCAGTAAGTTGATTGATGGCTTAAATGCGCAGACTTACGCGCCGAACGACATTCTTGAGCTGACAGATAGCGCGATTAGTTTGGATGACTTACAAGTGGCTGAGTTTGATGCCAGCGACCTTGTGCAAGTGGATGCAGATGATTTTTCAAATTATCAAGAAGTTGGCTCACAAGAATACCACCACGACAACACACTACAACATGTGTTTTTTGAGGAATGCCAAGGGCATATCAACGCCATACGTGACGCCTTAAAAACAGCAGCTGAACAACCCGATGAGCGAGCAGCGGCTTTGCCAACACTTAGTGTGTTAAGAGCATTGCACACCTTGACTGGCACAGCGCAAACGGTAAGTGAGCAAAGCATCATCGCATTGGCTGAGCCATTGCAAATAGTTGCGCTCCAACGCCAGCGCAATAACCAAGTATTTAATGCAGACGAAACCCAGCTTGTAGAGCAGGTGGTCGATGGTTTGCAAGCACGACTTGAAGCGCTAAAAGCTGGGTCCGATGCGGCGGATATTTTTGTTGATACTGAACAGGCCATAGCTGATTTTGCAGAAGCCGTTGTATCGGAGCCGCTTGTGTATGCCTTAGAACCGCAAACGGTGGAGCAACGCCTTAGTACATCATTAAAAGGCGTCTTTGTTGAAGAAGCAACTGATTTACTTGAGCAGGTACGCGTTTCCATTGATCAACACAAAAATGGCAACATCGAGTTGCAGAGCTTGCTCGACGAGTTAAAGTCACCTGTTCACACATTGAAAGGCAGCGCACGTATGGCCGGGTTTACTGACTTTGCCACCCGGGTGCATGATCTTGAACCCTTGTTAGATGCAGGTTTACAAGCAGACATTGCCCGCATTGAACAAGAAATCGCAATGTTGCAACCGATGTTGCTAGGCCAATCTTTACCGACGGCTGCATCAGTGGCTGATTCTATAACGGGGCCGCAAGCGCGTACTGCATTACCTACAAATCAACATACTGCGCAACAAGCGTTGTCAGAAGAAAACATCTCAGTCAGCGAAACGGGGTTTGCCAAGATGATGTCCTTAGCGACGCAGGCCAGTGTTAGCCAGGCAAAGCTAGGTGAGCAATTACTGAAACTGAACGAAATTTATCGTGATCTTGATTCGTCTACTCAACGCTTGCGTAAGCAAGTTCATAAAACCTCAAGGCAGCCTACGGCGGCAGAACAAGAAATGCTCGCTGATCTGGATGCAGCGCGAACCACTCTTGCCAGTACGCTACAGGCAGCAGAATCTGAACACCTGCAGGGCTCACGCGCGGATGCAGAGCTGCAACAATCTTTGATACGTGCGCAGCTCGTTAAATTTGGTGCTTGTCAGCCTCGACTTGAGCGCGCTGCGCAGGATAGCGCATCCATGCTGGGTGTATCGGTGATCATGCAATGCTCCGGTACCGCACTAAATTTAGACCGTTCTCTTTATCGCCAGCTTTTGGGCCCGCTTGAACATCTAGTACGCAATGCAGTTGCACACGGCATTGAACCAGTTGAAGAGCGCGTTGCTAATCAAAAGCCAGCGCAAGGCAAGATTACGGTTGAGGCCGATTTTGATGGGAATGATCTTGTCCTTACTGTAAGAGATGATGGTGCGGGTATCGATATCGAACGGCTGAATAATGCCCGAATTGCTGCCGGGCTAACCCAGCTAGATACCGTACAGGCGGTACGAGATGCGCTTTGTGAGCCAGGGTTTACCACGCGTGATGAGGCTAACGAAGTGGCTGGTCGGGGTATGGGCTTGGCCGTGGTCGATCAACTTGCCTTGTCACTTGGTGGTACTTTGCAAATAGCCTCGGTGCCCGGTGCCGGCACGACGATAAGTTTACGTTTGCCGCAAAAAGTGATCGTCAATCAGGTGGTACTGGTGCGATGTGGTGACGCCCATTACGCCATACCGGTTAAGCATGTACACACGGTTTTAGCAGAGCTTGAAGATTCCCAAGCAACCCATGAATTTAATGGTCGGCAATATACCTCTCATCGATTGTCTAGCATGCTAGGTGCTCAAGATAGTGTCGAATCAACTACGTCACTGTTTATTAGAGAAAAGGGCCGCCCTCTTGCGTGCATATTGGCACAAGCAGGTGATCACCATATCGCACTCGATGTAGATGCGGTGGTCGGTTATCGTGAAATAATTGCGCAACCCGTTGGGCCTCAACTGATGAGCTTAAAACGTTTCAGGGGTGGTAGCGTGCTTGCCGATGGTACTGCTGTGTTAATACTCGACATGCCACGTTTGGTGCAAGCCACAACCGTTGAGCCGTTAACGCATACCGCTCAACAGTCTGCACAAATAACTGCAACACAGTCTAGGCCTGCGCCCATCGCACTGGTTGTGGATGATTCAATCACAATGCGGGTTGCAGCTGAGCACTTTCTTGAAGAGCAGGGTATACGCAGCCGCATGGCACGTGATGGTATTGAAGCTTTGAGTATGCTTCAACAACAATTGCCTGATGTATTGCTACTCGATATCGATATGCCAAGGCTAAATGGTTTAGAGCTACTTCAGCACCTAAGGCAAATGCACCCTGATCATCGCTTGCCGGTAGTGATGATCAGCACCCGCAATGGCGAAGCAGAGCAGGAAAAAGCTCGTGCTCTTGGCGCTTCACATTTTATTGGTAAGCCGTATCACGCTGCCGACTTACATAGAGCCCTAACCGAGCTCGGTATATTGCACTCGATAACGCATAGCCTCTAGCCCATCGATGCTAGCCATTCAGCAGCGCGTTTGTTCACCTCTTCGGCTGATACCTTTTCCACTTCATGCGCGAATGTCCATTCGTAACCATGACCATCATTGGCTTTTGCAATACGATCACCCCAGAACATCGTTTCCGGTTCCGACACTAATGTCATTCCATTCGCAACCGCTTTGCTTAACGCTTCATCCGCGCTTTCCACATACAGCATAAAGTTAACAGGGGAGCGGCCGGTTGGCGCCTCTGACATACCCGGCCACACACCACCCAACATCAGGCGTGTGCCATTAATATCGATCTCCGCATGCAGTACTGAGTCGTCAGGCCCATCAATGATTAATGTTTTCCTTGCACCCAACGCTTTTTCATACAGCGCCATGGCGGCGTGAGGATCTTCGACGGTGAGGTAGGGGATTGTCATAGTGGCCTCCTTGAGTAGTGAGTGATCACTATAAACTGAAGGCAGAGAGGGATTCAATTGGCCTTTGTGGTCAGAAGGCAAGCCACCGAGGCAAGTGTCATCCAGAGAAGAGTACCGTCACCCCGCGAAGTGTAGTGTCATCCCCGCCTGCGCGGGGATGACAGTCGATCTTACAATCAAATATCAACTACCAAGTTCATAGTGGTAACGGTGTCACTGCTAGAATCGAACGGGTTGCTATCGTTTGTAATATCAGAGTTGCTGCGCGAGAAGTGCGAAACACCAAGCGCTAGTTTGTCACTAATCTTGAATGAAACACCAAGACCAAATTCAACAAACGTATTGTCGCTACCGAAGTCACTGCGTAAATCTGCATTGAATGTCACTTGTTCGGTAACGCGGTTCAGAAAATTAAGGCCGAAATAGCCGATCCCACCGTTGATATCTTCACCCTCAACCTGATCAGTGGTTTTGTTACCAACACCCACTTCAGCACTTAGGTAACCTTTGGGGTTAGAAAAGAACTTATGGCCTAAGCCGACAACTTGCCGAGTTGCAGATTTAATGCCGGCTGGCTTATCGCGTTCCCAATCTAAAATTCCAAATACGTACGTACGAGGCTTCCAATAAAACCTAGGTTGGTAGCCGAGTGCTAGACGATCAGAGTTATCACCGCGGATGATCTCACGCACTGGTTGGTTATCTACATCAAGAACCGGCTCGCCAGCCGCATCTGTTTGTTCGCGAATGATGGCTGATTCGCCTTTGAACAAGGACCCAAAAACAATATGCTCCCAGTTATTGACAGTTTTACCCAAGCGTACCGAACCATTGATATTGCTGGTTTCTGCGCTACCTGTTGATGTGGTTGCACCAAAACTTGCTTTGCCTGCCCAGCCACCAAATAACACTTCACTGGCAGATTCCGTTTCGTCTTCGGCAGCAACAGCATTGGCCGTTACAAACACACTACCTAAAACTAGTACTGCTGCTTTAAACGTATGGTTTTTTTTCATGATCGATTGTTCTTACATACTAAGGGCCGCAAAGTATATCTAGCAATTTTGGATAAATTAGAAATCGATAAACAAGTCAATCTTGTTAACAAAATGGAATTACTAGGTGTGGTATTTAGAAAAAAACAGCCCTAAGCAGCCGTAAGTATTTGTTATTAGCTCGTACGTTGCAAAGTGTGTAGCAATGCAATTGTGATCAATTTATAACGAACGGCAAAGTTGTAACAAAAGTCACTTAAATGACTCGTAAATGCTCGATTGAACAAAGCACTCCAACAATTTCTCCCATGCCTCTATTCAGGGCAGCCTTGACCACAATAGGGCCGGAATGCCCCAACGTGGTCAGAAACGTGCTTCAACTCTCAAACGGCTTAAATTTCGGTTTTGTTAGTAAAAATACCTTGTGTGCGGCCGTTAACGCAGTATACTTGGGAAAAATATCCCAAATTAGGAGGTTTACTGATATGAAATTCACAACAACGACAATGCTCGCGGCTAGCGTATCGATGCTGATACTAGGCGGCTGTAGCGATAATGACTCATCTCCTGGGCCGATCAATATTGAGCCCACTGAATCAACACTAAAACGCATTGACAACAGCGAAGAGTTTTACGCAGCGCTTAAAGAGGGCTTGCTAAAAACGGCGGCTAATACCTACTACAACAACCAATTTGTAGTGGAAGAGTTGCAGTTTGAAAACGGCGGCACTGATGGCACAACAGGCGAAACTAGCAACCCAACTGCGGATAGTAGCGTTGCAGCTTCAGGCGTAAGTGGCGCATCTGTAACGGGAGCTGATTCTGTCACCGGTACTAATGTGCAAGAGGTCGGTGTAGATGAGCAAGACAGGGTTAAAGCAGACGACAGTTATTTATATATTCTAACGGCCGCAAATGGTCCGTATTCTGGTTTGGTAGGTGATACCGCTGAACCCGCCATTACGACTGATGCGGCGGTCAGTAGCTCGACTTTTTATGAGCCGGGGCCAACAGAAAACAAACTCCGTATTTTATCATTTCAGCCTGACGCACCAGATGCAACTGCTGTTTCAGAAATGACGCTTGATCTAAAAGGCAGAAGTGCGGAAGGCATGTATTTACATCCTGCTAGTAACGGGCAAAACGCAATCGTCACGAGTACCGGGTATGAAAGCTATGTATCTCGGTGGGATCAGCCCTTTTGGTTTTCCAACCAAGTCAGTGGCATTTCGCGAGTTGATGTTAGTGACCCTGTCAACGCGAAAATTGCAGAAGACTTTGTTTTGGATGGACGGATCCTATCCAGCCGCCGTATTGGTAGTAACTTAATTGTTGCTAGCCGGTTCTATCCTGATGTGGGTATTGAGCCCTATGGCGTAACCGAAGCAGAGTATCTTGAAGCAGTTGAGCAAATTGATCTTTCAACTGTATTGCCGAATTACAGCAAATTGGGTACTGACGAAGCAACGCCTCTGGTTGATCCAGCTGGTTGTTTTGTAGCGCCAAAGGTGAATCAAGACGCTTACTATGTGCCCAACATAATTACCTTGTCGGTCATTGATCTAAATACAATGGATCTCACTAATAGCACCTGTTTTATGGGCTCAAGCGAAACGTTGTATGCATCTCCTGATGCCGTTTATTTAGCAACAACACGTTGGGATTACTACGGCGACATCACAGTGGATTCTGACAATGGCGAAGTTGCACCAGTTGATTATGTTGATCCACGTGTAAATACAGATATTCACGAATTTGTACTTTCGGGCAACAAGCTTAACTACAACGGCTCTGGCGAAGTGAAGGGTCACCTTGGTTGGAGTCAACTTCGAAAGCCGTTTCGTATGAGCGAAAAAGAGGGTTACTTACGCGTGGCAACTTATTCGGAGAGTTTTGGAGCTGATAAAAGCCCCATTAATTTAACCATCCTTAAATCAAATGGTAGTGGCAAGCTAGAAACGATTAGTGAATTACCCAATGCCGCGCGACCTGAACATATCGGTAAGCCGGGCGAGCAACTGTATGCATCGCGTTTTGTCGGTAATAAAGCCTATATCGTGACATTCCGACAAACTGATCCGCTTTACGTTATTGATCTTGCTAATCCGGCTGATCCGATTTTGGCTGGTGAATTAGAGATTGATGGCTACAGCGATTACCTACACCCTATTAGCGAAAACTACTTGCTGGGTATCGGTAAGGATGCAGTCGCCGCAAACAATGGTTTTGGTGATGGTCGTGGAGCCGTTGTTCAGGGAATTAAGCTTGCTTTGTTCGATGTGAGTAATGCTGCCGTACCAACGGAAGTTCAATCGCTCATTGTTGGTCAGCGTGGTAGCCAATCCAATGCCTTGGATGATCACCGCGCGATAACGATTCAGCCCGCTACTGATCAACATCCAACACGTGTCGCGATTAGTATCTCAGTTGCCGGTGAAGTATTCCCTGCAACTCGCCCGACGGGTGATCAAGCTTGGGAATGGTACGGGCTTAACTACACTGGTCTACACGGTTTTGATATTCGAACTGGTGCAGATGCTGGTATTAGCCTAGCCGGTGTCATGAAGCCTGCTGGTAACACTAACCCATATTGGTATGGATTTAATGATCGTTCGGTTATTTACAACGATTCGGTTTATTACATTCGAGGCGATGAGGTATTTGCAGCTCCATGGACTCAAATGGATAATCTTGTCGGCCCGAGGTAACAGCTAATTTTTTAATAGTACGGCTCACTTCGGCACTGCCGGAGTGAGCAATCCCACCTCGATGTGGTAACTTTGTCGTTATTCGATCACAACAAGTTACTTGCTCAATGGCACACAATATCGGCATCATCGGTGGCTCTGGTTATACCGGAGTCGAGCTTCTTCGGCTTCTGCTTAACCGCACCGACGTCAAAGTCACGTTTATTAGTTCTCGCACCCATCAAGGCACCCGTGTTGATGCCTTGTTTCCGAGCCTACGCGGAACTTGTGATCTTGAATTTACCGATCCTGCGGTCATTGAAAACAGTGATTGTGATCTAGTATTTTTTGCAACGCCTAATGGTACGGCGATGAAGCAAGCGCCCGGCTTGTTGAAAAAAGGTGTGAAGGTTGTCGATTTATCCGCAGACTTTCGCCTAAAAGATGTGGCGACCTTTGAACAGTGGTATGGCATGCCTCACACCAGTCAAGACTGGTTAGAAAAGGCAGTCTATGGCTTAACCGAAATTAATCGAGCCGACATCATCAACGCTCAGCTAGTGGCTAATCCAGGTTGTTATCCCACGGCCACGCAATTGGGTTTTATTCCGCTACTTGAGCAAGACTGGGTTCACACCGACTCATTAATAGCCGATGCTAAATCGGGAGTGACGGGAGCTGGACGTGGTGCGCAGGTGCCCATGTTATTAGCGGAAGCTTCTGACAACTTTAAAGCCTATGCAGCCAATGGCCACCGTCATTTGCCCGAAATTGAGCAGGGGCTCAATGCGCTGTGTGGCGGACAGGCTAGGCTCACGTTCACGCCCCATTTGTTGCCGTTGATTAGAGGCATCCACGCAACGATGTATGCCCGCCTGAAAGACCCGAGCCTATCGATTGATGTGATTCAGAAACATTATGAGGATCGATACGCCAATGAGCCGTTTGTTGATGTGCTACCACTGGGCTCTCATCCCGAAACACGCTCAGTCAGAGGCAGCAATATGTGCCGAATGGCAGTGTTCAAGCCACAAAACCGAGATACAGTGGTCGTTTTGGCAGTTGAAGACAATCTTGTTAAGGGTGCAGCGGGTCAAGCGGCACAAAACATGAATCTGATGCTTGGGCTCAGCGAAACTGCTGGGTTGGGGAATATCGCCCTGTCACCTTAGAAAAGCTAGTATGTGGGATTCAACTAAAACGATCATGGCAGCTCTAGCGGCTATTGGTCTGGCAATGGCGTTTGTAGCGGGCCAAACCGCAGAAGAAAGCTCAGCAAAGAAGCGAAATGAAGCAATCATGGCTGATAAGCTGAGCGCGCTATCAACCGAGCGAAATGCCCTGTTAGCTGAAACTGAGGCTGCCAAGCAAGCACACATTGAAGCTAAAGCCACGGTCGTGGCCCTGCGTGACAAGCTCAAAAGCACCACCACCATGAAAGCCGCAGACGATGCTGATCTGCGTTTGTATCGGCGAATTGCCAATTTAGATGACACAGAAACACGTGGGTTGTTTGTTGACGAAGTTACGATGAGCAAAGATTTTGAATCTGACGATGTGTCGCTCAATATATTGTTGATTCAGACCCAAGGTAGGAACCGGATCAGGGGAAGCGTTGGGGCGACGATCTTGCCTGATACAGGCAAACCTATAAAAATTATTGAATCAAGTGATGAGCGCGCGCCCGATTTCAATCTGCGTTTTTTCCAGACAGTGCATATACCTGTGCCAAAAACGAAAGGGGTCATGGATGAGCTTGAAATTCACGTAAAACCGACCGATAAAGCGCATAAACCCTTCATTTATCGCATTCCGTGGAAGGAGATTGAACGTCTCCGATAATACTTGACTAAATTGGTTGGTATAGTCAAACTGGCGTTAATGCGAATGCGAGGAATTCCCATATGAGCGACGAAATCGACATTGATGATTTCGAAATGCCAGATTTACTGGTCTTTACCGAGGCGGCTGCGCTGAAAGTGAAGGAACTGATCGAAGAGGAAGAAAACCCAGGCTTAATGCTGCGGGTATTTGTATCTGGTGGTGGCTGCTCTGGTTTCCAGTATGGTTTCACTTTTGATGAAACCATAAACGACGGTGACACCGAGGTTTTAAAAGAAGGTGTAAAGCTGTTGATCGATCCAATGAGTTTCCAGTACCTAACCGGTGCCGAAATCGATTACACGGAAGGGTTGGAAGGATCGCAATTTGTGATTCGTAACCCTAATGCAACCACGACCTGTGGCTGCGGAAGTTCTTTTTCAGTTTAATTCCTGCCATTCCCGCGATGTAATATCATCCCCGCGAAGTAATGTCATTCCCGCCTTCGCGGGAATGACTAATCAATCAGCCACAGCAATTTGCGAAGATGCTGGCACAACGCTACGCATCTGCGAAAGCAGTTCGTCCGACACTTTACGTAACTGAGCGCGGTACTTTTTAGGCAGTGGGGCAGCCTGCGGGAATTCCACTTTTAGAGGATCCACATGTTTGCCGCCTCGACGAAATTCATAGTGCAAATGCGTGCCGGTAACTCGACCAGTATTGCCCACGTAGCCAATCACATCACCTTGCTTTACTCGTTTGCCTACTTTGGACTTACTCGAGATCTTAGACATGTGTGCGTACAAGGTGCTGACGCTATTGCCATGTTTTAAAATAACGGTATTACCGTAAGAACTTCTCTTGCCCGAGTAGCTCACTTTGCCGTCAGCAGTTGCCCGGATAGGAGAGCCATAAGGTGAGCCATAGTCCACACCCTTGTGCGCGCGTATTTTATGCAGCACTGGGTGTACACGATTTGGATCAAACTTAGATGTTATGCGTACGACATCAACTGGGTGTCGTAAAAAGGTGCGGCGCTTGGATTTTCCGTCAGGCGTAAAGTAACCGGTTTCTCCCTCAGGAGAAGTAAAACGTACTGCACGGTAGCTGCGCCCCCCACGGACAAACTCAGCTGCGAGTATTTCACCATCACCTATGTATTTACCTTCTCTGTAGAGACGATCGTATACCAAGCTGAATTGATCACCCTTGCGAATGTCACGCGCAAAATCGAGTTCCCACTGAAATATGTCTGCCAATTCCATGATGGTCGATTGTTTTAATTTGGCTTGCTCGGCTGCGATAAATAGTGACTGCTCGATTGTGCCTGATGTTACGACTCTTTCTTTTTCAACAGGCAGGTCAATGGATGCCGTAGCGAAGCCACCAGTTGACTTTCGAATAGTGATGCGACGATCTTTGCCTACTCGAGTGCTTAAGCTATGAAAGCTACCATCGGCTAGCTGTACGATTTTAAGCTCTTGGCCGATACGTAAGTTAGAAAGATGTTTTTTGACAATGTCATCAACCAATAGCTTTGGCATTTGGTCAACTTTTACACCGCGATCATTCAAGATGCGTGACAAGGTATCGCCTGATTTTATCTTGATAGTGGTTTCGCTTGAGCCGTCAGGCGCTGTAGCATTTTTGCGCAACGCTTCAATGGCAGGTGAGGTTGCCATCGCCAAGATGGGAGACGATAACGACACAGTTTTGTTGGGTGCGTTTGCAGCAATTTGAGCAGGTGTTAATGAATGCAATTGCTCCATCAACTCACTTTCGACAATCTGTTCTTCGCTTGGCTGTGCACCAGAGCTCAAACCGGTAGCATCGGCTTTGGCTAAAAGTGAAGATTCGCCCAAAGCATTGGTCGCATCGTCAAAGAAAAATGTTGGTGCGCTGATCGACAACGCAGCAATGGCTGGGGCAGGGCGCGTGTCCTTGCCGGTGCTGGATGTTGTGACCAAAATTCCACCAGCAATGACGACGAGTGCAATGTACAACTTTCGTACATGATGTTCGCCCACCTGAAAAAATCGCCTGTTAGATTTAGTGTTCACTCTAACTGCGCCCATACGGGCTGGGCCTCTGGATGAGCGGTTAAGCCGTTCCAGACGAGGTGCCTTGCGTTGAGAAATGTTTTTCAAGCCGTAATTACCACTAATCATGCCGCTCATTTTACTACTAACGCCGCCGCCGGTACGCCGGCTTGATTTGAAGTCAACGTTATGAGGGCGGTAGCCGTGAGTATCGTGTATCAATGCGTCGCCCGAATCTAAGTGATTAAGCCATAAGTGCCCATGGGCACATTTCGTTATGCCCGCGATACGTAGCCGCGGTTATAGAAGTGTAGAACACTATGCGCAACATTTGGCGTGTTAGCTGAGTAATTTGTCATATGTACACTTTCATTTCCATATCGTGGCCTGTATGCAGCGATGCAGTGCCCACATTTCGACCGATCTCATGTTGCGTCTGATCTCTCAGAGAGCACGTGTTTTTTTTGCAGATGATGCCGCGTTGTTTCGATAAGTGCCGATCGTTATTCCGTCGTGTTTCATTTTGTAAAAACTAGCGAATGTGACGTTCGCTTAACACGTTAGATGGCTTTAAACGCCACTGTTTCCGTTTCCGTCGGTTAATCAGTGCTCTGCTTGGCCGATTACTAGCATAGATCGCGATACAGCTCAATCGCAAACACAATCCAGAGTTGAGCACAGACCCCTTCGGGCTCAAGAGGACACTATGCATAACAGAAAATCAGCTAAAGATAGCCGTACATTTGGCCGCAAGGGCCAATCTCGTTATCATGGGTTGAACAAAAGTAAATCAAATGTTCACACTAAAATAAATGGCAATCTGGTGCAAATTTGGTTTGGAAGTGCTGGTCAGACCCCTGTTGTTTCTCCGAAATTTTTAAAACAAGCCAGCAAGGGTAACGTACTTGGTGGGGTTAATTTGCCTAAGCTTGCTTTGTTGGGGGCGTTTGTCGCCTCCTCGGCGATGCCGTTAGTAGCCCGCGCTGCGTCAACAGACGTCATCAGCGATTTTACTCCAGTGTGTGTGGGTAGCACGACGACCTTCGACGCTGCAATCGATGAACCAAGTGCTCAATCGCAAAACGCTGGCCATGACTACGGCACGTTAGGTCAGACTCCGAATCCAGCCTGGTTTTACTTAAAAATAGAAGACGCTGGGTCTCTTACTATTGTTCAATCAAACAGTCAAAATCTGGATGTTGATGGCGCCTTATGGGGGCCGTTTGATGATGTTCCGGATTTTTTAAGAACAGGTGTCGACCCTGATAGCTACGAAAACTTGATCGGCTCTGACTACACAACCAATGCCGGTTTTTCGTTTACCACTCCAGCGGTTGCAGGCAAATATTATGTTGTCTTAGTGACTAATTTCTCCAATCAAGCAACCTCGATTTCATTCGATAGCGGTAGCTCTACCGCAACATCAAACTGCGATATGCTCACGCCAGGGTTCAATATAACACTGGATGGTACACAGGCCTACACCGAGGAAGACGGTGCAACGGATAGTTTTACAGTCAGTTTGTACTCACAACCGACCGGTACTGTCACTGTTTCCACAGCAGCGGTTAATGGTGAGGTTGGTTCGTTGCCTTCGCCCTTGACTTTTGGAACAAACGATTGGTATCTGCCTCAGACCGTTGTTGTATCAGCAGTAGATGATGCGGTGATGGATGGTGACCAAAATGATACAGTGGTGCTCACCGGGACGAGTTCTGATACAAACTACAGCGGTCTCACTAGAAATATCGCAGCTATTGCTGTCGATAATGATGTTGACGCCCCAACCGGTGTCACAATAACCGAAGACGGCAACAACGACGGAGTCATTAACGGATCCGAGCTCAATGGTACGGTGGAAGTCAGTGTCGCTCTACCTGTTGGGCTAGAGGTTGGCGACACAGTTGTAGTCACCGATGGCAACGGTAATACTCAACAAGTTGTGCTAACTGCAGGTAATCTTACTGGCCCAGTTGTTGTCAGTTTCCCATCCCCGGGCAGCGGTGGGAGCTTAACGGCAACGGCCTCGATAACGGACAGCGCAAATAATACCAGCAGTTCTGTAACAGATTCGGCCAGCGTTGATACGACAGACCCAGTTCCAACCATCGCGGTTAATGATGTCACGGCCGACAATGCAATCAACGCCGCTGAAGCAGGCGCTGATGTGGCGGTCACCGGTACGGTTGCAGGTGAATTTAATGCGGGCGATACGGTCACCTTGGTTGTCAATGGCAACCCCTACACGGGTGTTGTTGATGCCAACGGTGTTTATAGTATCGATGTGCCGGGTGCTGATTTAGTAGCGGACACCACAATCGATGCAAGCATTGCGACAAGCGATGCGGCAGGTAATCCTGGCGCGGCTGCGGTTGAGTCAACACACACTGTCGATACGACAGACCCAGTCCCAACCATCACGGTTAACGATGTCACGGCAGATAATGCAATCAACGCGGCTGAAGCCGCAGCAGATGTAGCGGTCACCGGTACGGTTGCAGGTGAATTTAATGCGGGCGATACGGTCACCTTGGTTGTCAATGGCAATACGTACACAGGTGTCGTGGATGCAGCCGGTGTTTACAGCATAGATGTGGCGGGCGCCGATCTAGCGGCTGACACCACAATCGATGCAAGCATTGCGACAAGCGATGCGGCAGGTAATCCTGGCGCGGCTGCGGTTGAGTCAACACACACTGTAGATACGACAGACCCAGTTCCAACCATCGCGGTTAATGATGTCACGGCCGACAATGCAATCAACGCCGCTGAAGCGGGTGCTGATGTGGCGGTTACCGGTACGGTTGCAGGTGAATATAATGACGGTGATACCGTCACACTCGTCGTCAATGGCAACACTTATACGGGTGTTGTTGATGCCAACGGTGTTTTTAGTATTGATGTACCGGGTGCTGATTTAGTAGCGGACACCACAATCGATGCAAGCATTGCGACAAGCGATGCAGCTGGCAACACAGGCTCGGCTACGGTTGAGTCAACACACACTGTTGATACGACAGAACCAGTTCCAACCATCACGGTTAACGATGTCACGGCCGACAACGCAATCAACGCCGCTGAAGCGGGCGCTGATGTGGCGGTGACCGGTACGGTTGCAGGTGAATTCAATGCGGGTGATACGGTGACGTTGGTTGTTAACGGCAACACCTACACGGGTGTGGTTGATGCCGCGGGTGCGTATAGCATTGATGTGTCAGGCGCTGATCTCGCGGCTGATACAACAATCGATGCGAGCATTGATACTACTGACGCTGCCGGTAATACCGGTACTGCATCGGTTGCACCAACACATACTGTCGACACAGATAATCCAATCCCGACGATTGCGGTTGATAGCGTCACAGCAGACAACGCAATCAATGCCGCTGAAGCGGGTGCTGATGTAGCGGTGACGGGAACAGTTGCCGGCGAGTTTAGTGACGGTGATACGGTGACGTTGGTTGTTAACGGCAACACTTACACAGGCGTAGTGAATGCAGCCGGTGTTTACAGTATAGCTGTGGCGGGCGCTGATCTAGCGGCTGATACAACGATCGATGCGAGCGTTGATACCACTGATGCCGCTGGCAATACCGGTTCAGCTTCAGTTGAATCAACCCATACAGTCGATCTTGATAATCCAATCCCAACGATAGTTGTCGATGCAGTTACGGCAGACAATGCGATCAATGCTGCTGAAGCGGGTGCTAATGTAGCGGTAACGGGTACCGTTGCCGGTGAGTTTAGCGACGGTGATACGGTGACGCTGGTTGTTAACGGCAACACTTACACAGGTGTTGTGGATGCAGCCGGTGTTTACAGCATAGATGTGGCGGGCGCTGATCTAGCGGCTGATACAACAATCGATGCAAGCGTTGATAC
>CALJAA010000212.1 GCA_938028465.1 uncultured Granulosicoccaceae bacterium
TTGATCACACATGGATTCCCACTTTCGTGGGAATGACAGGTGCTACATAAACGCCGCTGGAAACGGCACAAGCCCCAAACCAAGCGCATATTTAAACAGCACAAATAAACCTACCGACAAACCTATACCGCTAAGTATTGCCGCTAATGGTTTAGGTGATATCTGATAGCTTAAAATTGCGGCCGTTACCGCAGTAGGCAATATAAAACCAAAAGGCTTAAGCGCGAAGGCGTAGCCCACCAGGACTATCACGGCAAACAGTAACGATAAAAACGTTTTGCCCGCAGGCCAAACTGGAGAAGGATCAGGCTTAACAATTAAAACCAATGAGCTGATAGCAGCCACTGCGCCAATCAGTATAGGGAAGGCTTTCGGCCCAACCGGATCTTGTAAAAAGCTGGTTTGGATTTGAGTAGCACTCGCGATATACGCGAGTGCTACCATCAATGAAACCAGCCCGAGGGCACGGTCTCCTAGCATTACTGAATTACGCCGATTTCTTTAGATAGCTCACGAACCTCACCTACTACCTGGTCAACGTAGCTTTGGAAATCGCCACCTACTTTGGTAAACGGTGCTAAACCGTTGGCTTCCATTGCTGTCTTCCACTCATCTGAATCAGCAACCGCTTGTAGCTTGCCAGCCCAATCGTTGAAGACATCATCGCTAACGCCTTTTGGTACGTACAGACCGCGCCAGTTAACCGCAACAACGTCGAACCCTTGCTCTTTAGCAGTGGGGATGTCATCAAAGCCTGGTACGCGTTCTTCAGTGAGTACAGCTAGTGCGCGGATATCACCTGACTTTAAAAAGCCAACGATTTCAGACATGTCACCCGTCATCGCCTGAGTGAAGCCGCCGATGGTTTGCGTGATGGCATCTGCACCACCGTCAACACCGATGTATTTCACTTTGGTGATGTCAGTAAAGCCAACGCGTTGTAGCAACATCAGCGGCTTTAGGTGATCAAAACCACCAACAGCTGAACCACCGGCAAATGTTACTGAACTTGGGTCAGCCTTGATTGCATCAAGTAGCTCGCCAAGGTTTTGAAATTTGCTATCTTTTCCTACAACGATAACGCCTGGATCTGCGCCAATGGCTCCAACAAAACGCACTTGATCAGCAGTCATACCGGCGTAAGCGTTTTGCGCTAAGCGAGTAGCCGTTGCAGAAGATGCTGCGATGATGAGATCGGAGTCGTCGTTACGTTCAGCAACAACGTGGTTGTAGGCTAAGCCACCGCCGCCGCCGGCCATGTTAGTCACTTGGATTGGCTTATCGACTGCGCCGATGTCGTGCATGATTTTACCGATAGTTCGGCAAGTGAAATCCCAGCCACCACCAGGGTTAGCAGGAGCAATACATTCAGCAGCGTAGCTTGAGCTGATCGAACCTAGCGTAAGGATTACGCCAGCAGTGATTGATTTTAATATTGGTGTGTTCACTAAAAACCTCCATTTGAGTTTATTTAACTGCGTGTACCAACCGGTAGTGACTCTAGGATGCACGACGCGCTAGTGCGGTCGAGCTGGCCTAACGTAAAACAGCACTTACAGTTGCTTGCATCTTTTCACGCAAACCTGACACGAACCTGTCACGCCGAGTTTGGCTTGTCAAACCTGCCTGATTGGGTCTCGTTCTTACAATCAGCCAAGTGGTAACATCGTCGATTGTAACCCTGTCGTTATTTCGTATACAAACGGTTTAATGCTCATAATTGAAGATCTATGCGTTTTCTCCTAATCGAAGACAACTCTGAACTGGCGCAATCCGTCAGTGATCGGCTGAAGCTTGACGGGCATGCTGTTGATATCGCTGGCACACTAGCGGATGCCTCAGCCTGCCTACAAGGGGCTGAATACGATTTAATGCTTCTGGACATCATGTTGCCAGACGGCGATGGCGTGTCCTTCTTGGCGCAACATCGAGCCACAAATAACAATACACCGGTGATTGCTACCACTGCTCGTAGCGCTATTTCAGATCGAGTAAGTGTGTTAGATGCTGGGGCTGATGATTACATCACCAAGCCATTTGACTTTGCTGAGCTAGAAGCGCGAGTGCGTGCTGTGCTACGTCGGCGTGGTGGGGTTGCCAGTAACACGTTTCACTATCATGGCATGGTATTTAATCCGCTCAATGCGACGGTTAGCTTCGACGGAACAGATTTCGTGCTTCGCAACCGAGAGCTACGCTTATTGGAGATACTCGTGTCAACGCCAGAGCGAATATTTTCTAAATCACATTTGTATGATCGCTTGTTCTCTTATTCAGAGGAGCCCTCCGATAATGCCATCGAGGTTTATGTAGGGCGCTTGCGGAAAAAATTGGAGGGCTCGCAAGTGCTGATTGAAACGGTACGTGGTTTAGGGTATCGGATAACCCATAAGTGAGCCCCACTTTACAAAAAAGTGGTTCACTACGTCGGCGCCTTTTGCTGCAATTGCTTTTAGCTGCCGCCTTGCTCTCAACGTTCATGTATTTGTCGGTGCGTGCCGTTGCTGAAAAAGCTGCAGAGGCTACCCATAACAATATTCTTGGTGCCTCTGCCACGTCTATAGTGGAGCAATTGCGATCCAGTAACGGCGAAATCGTGGTTGATATTCCTTATTCGGCCTTTTCAATGTTGGGGTCGATCAGTGACGACCAAGTATTTTATCGCATTGAAAGTGATCGAGAAACTCTCACGGGCTATGAGGATTTGCCGCTGCCTGACGCCACCTTAGAAATCGATGATCCACACTATTATACTGCGCGTTATAAGTCTGTTGTCATACGCGCAACGGCGGTGCGCCGCGTGATTCCCATTGCGGGTAAGCCCAAGTCGGTTATAGTGGCCGTTGCGCAAACGCGTTTTGGGCAGGATGCGATTGCTTCTGGTGTGGCTAATACAGCAGCGCTGTTAGGTGTGGGATTTTTTATTCTAACTGGCCTGCTAAGTTGGATTGCCACCAACAATACGGTCAAGCCAATTCGCACTGTGGCAGAAAAAATCACACGGCGTGGCCCGCAAGATCTACGTCCTCTTGATCATCCTGTGCCTCAAGAGCTGCAAACCTTGGTGGATTCGTTAAATGGGTTCATCGGACGACTACGTGGCACATTAAGGCGAACTGAAACATTCATTGCCGATGCTGCACATCATGTTAGAACACCTCTAGCGATAGTTCGCACTAGAGCTGAGATTGCGCTACGTCATGCAGAAGGCGATGATGCTAGGCAAATGCTTCGTAGTGTGATTAGAGCTGTAGATGAAAGCTCACGCTCGGCCACGCAGCTGTTAGAGCACGCTACGGTGAGTTATCGATCTGACCAGGTGTCGCACGAAACATTTGATGTCAGCTTGATGTTACAAGATGTCATGGGCGTTCACGAAGCAACAGCCGAGCTAAAAGATTTGGTCATTCATGCGGATGTTGTTCAAGCTGTTTCGTTAAGCGGTGATAGAGTGCTTATCGAAAGTGCAGTCCACAATTTATTGGATAACGCCATAAAATATTCAGAACCAGACCAGCACATTGATGTGACCTTGCAAACCGATGGCGCTGATTGCCTGATCAGCATTTGCGATCTAGGCAGAGGCTTGGCCGGGAAATCACAAGCTGACCTAACACAACGTTTTGAACGAGGCAGTAATGTTACTGATGTAGTTGGATCTGGTTTGGGGCTGACTATTGTTGAAGAGGTCGCTCACTTGCACCAAGGTTCGTTTGAAATTTTGCCTAGAACCGGAGGAGGTACATGTACAAGTTTACGGCTACCATTGTCGCGGTAATACTCTTATCAATTAATCTTAAGGCGCGGGCTTTCGAGATTGAAGATCGAAAAATATTTGAAGCCGCTAGTGTTGCTGATGCTGGATCCGTCACAGGTATAGGGTTGAGTGAGCTGAAAATAATTTCGAGCACCGATCTCAATTATTTTGAACCACTGGTTAGGCAATACCAATTGCAAAACCCGAATGTGACAGTCGACTACACCGTGGCGTCAACTGCAGAAATGTTCAAAGCGATTCATGCAGAGCAACAGCCATTTGATTTAGTCATATCCTCTGCGATGGATTTGCAAATGAAACTAGTTAATGATGGCTTTGGTAAAAGCTATCTGTCTACTCAAACCGCACAACTTCCCTCGTGGGCCAAGTGGCGTGATTTGTTGTTTGCGTTTTCGCAGGAGCCGGCCGTTGTTATTGCGTCGGCCAAAGGGATGGATGATTTATCAATACCGAATAACAGGCAAGAGCTAATCACGTTACTAAGAGAAAATCCAGATCGCTTCAGAGGAAAAATTGGCACTTATGATTTACGCGTGTCGGGAGCGGGTTATTTATTCGCCACGCAAGACGTCAGGCAGTCAGATGCGTTTTGGCGTTTGGCTGAAGTAATCGGTTCGTTGTCGCCTAAACTCTATTGTTGTTCCTCCAACATGATCGATGATCTTGAGTCAGGGGAACTTCTGTTAGCTTATAACGTGTTTGGCAGCTATGCCGCAGCTGGGCTATCCGAGCAACAGGATGGGCAGATCGTACCAATGCTCGATTTCACCCATCTGATGTTGCGTACTGCAATGATCCCGAAGTATAGTGACAACCATCTAAATGCCGGTGGCTTTATCGATTTCCTGTTGAGTGATTCAGGAAAAGCATTGTTGTCTAGCGACGCACAGCTGCCACCAATCCAATCTGAGCCAGTAACAGAGAGCCCTCATTTACAGCCCATCCGTTTAGGGCCTGGCTTGCTTGTTTATCTAGACCAACTCAAACGAAAACGGTTTTTAGAGCAATGGACAGATGCCATGATTCGGTAGGCCTGTGCGTCGTTCAGCGGCTCATCGCGTAACCGTCAAAATTGCCCGCCGTTTGTAGGGCTTAAACCATGCGCAATTCTGCGACCCAGTTCACGTGAACAGGGCTAACCTATCGTTTCTGAAACAATTGCGACTTTCTCTGAGCCAATCGGCTCTATTAAGCGTCAATACTTTTTATTCGCTGTGCAATGTTTGATTAATTGGAACAAATATTGAGTCAATTCGTTATCTCCAAACTCATATTCGCGATACGAGTGAATGGTGGCGCCGGAATCCTAGTTGAGCGTTTTGTTGAGTTTTTTATTTTAATGTTATTGGCATATTTATGAGGTCCTCTTTTTTAGCTATAGTCGCACTGGCGTGTGTCTGGGTTAATAGCGCCAATGCTGCTGGGTTGGTCGTTAGCGTTACCGGCATAGATGGCGAATTAAAAGCCAATGCGGAACAATTGCTGAGCATACGCGCATTGATTGTTGACCCAACGTTATTAAAAAAAGCCACTGGCAAAAATGTAACTGAGCTAGACAAAACCGATGAAGCTCGCCTTCCTCGATTGCATCGTGCAGCCGATCAAGAAATCGCAGCGGCTTTGCAACCTTTTGGTTTTTATAAACCTACCGTAAAAAAATCCTTAAAATTGGAAGAGGGCGTGTGGCGTGCGACTTATGACGTTGTCGCTGGTACACCAGTCGTGCTGGATAAAATTAATCTCTCTATCGATGGAGATGGAAAGCTCGAGGAAGAAATCCAGGCAACGCTAAATGCTGGTGTGCTGGTAAGTGGCGAGCAACTGTTACACAAAAATTACGGCAAACAAAAATCGGCGATGCTGGATGCTGCGGTTAAGGCGGGATATCTGGATGCGCAGTTCACCAAAAGCCAGCTACGAGTCAACCCTGATACTTCAAAAGCAACGGTAGTCTTGGCGCTAAATACCCAATCAAAATATTACTTTGGCGATGTGCAGTTTGAACAAACTGTTTTATCGCAAGAGTTGGTTAATAGTTATATACCTTTTGCCGAGGGTGACCCATTTAACGCCACGCGTTTAATTGATTTACAGCTAGCACTCGGAGCGAGCAAATATTTTGATCGGGTAGAAATAACCGCTCAACGAGATCAAGCTACCGATAATCGAATCCCAGTGATTATTGACGCCACTCCTTCAAAAGCTAGGCAATACAGTGTGTCGTTTGGCTATGGGACCGACACGGGGCCTCGAGTAAAGCTGGGTACGGAATTTCGTCGTATTAACGAACATGGGCATCGTGTACATACTGATTTATTGCTATCCGCGATCAAACGTTCGGCCTCAGCCAGTTATGAGATCCCATTAGGTTTTTCAGGCGTTGATAGTTTACGTTTTTTAGCGCGATATGAAGATGCGGATGTTGGCGATGGTGAAACGCAACGGGTAGTGCTTGGCGCAAGCTTAAATGATACCTGGCGTATTTGGCAGCGGCGTTTGTACCTTAACTATACGCAGGAAAAATTTCAATTTGGAGACAACAGCGATTCGGTAAAGTATTTAACGCCGGGTATAACCTTGTCTTATACCAAAGCGGACAACGTACTGTTACCGCGAGTCGGGTATAGCTGGTTAGTTGATGTGCATGGTGCAAGCGAAAGCGTCATCTCAGATACCACCTTTTTGCGCGGCCGTGTTGTGGGTCAACGCGTGTGGTCTCCCAGTGATGAGTCACGCGTGCTATTCAAAGCTGAGCTTGGTGCTACCCAATCTAAAAATCCAGAAGACTTACCTACTGCGTCGCGGTTCTTTGCCGGGGGTGATCGTAGTGTCAGAGGTTATCGCTTTCAATCGATTGGCCCGGTGGATGCGGATGGCAATACGATAGGGGGGCGGTATTTGGCGAGAGTAAGCTTAGAAGCTGATTACTTATTTTTTAATGATGTGGGCGGAGCTGTTTTTGCCGATATCGGTGATGCTGCAAATAATACTGATTTTGATTTTAAAAGAGGCATAGGTGTGGGGTTACGGTGGCGTTCTCCGGTTGGCATGTTTAGGCTTGATGTTGCTTCGCCGCTGGATGATCCAGATAACAGTTTCAGGCTTCATATCAGTATAGGGACAGATCTATGAAGACGTTTTTCAGACGTTCGCTCCTCGTATTCCTTGTGCTGTTGCTTGTCGTGTTCTGTGGAACCTTCTTTCTGGTTTCCAGTGAGTCTGGCCTAGCGGTGATTGTGAAGCAGGTTAATCGCTGGCAGCCCGCTGGTATCAGCATTCAGTCGTCGTCAGGGCGGGTGCTAGGGCCGCTTTCAATTCTGGGTTTTAAACGTGAGGCAGCCGATGGTGTGATAACCGTTGATTCATTTGAGCTTGATTGGAAGAGTCCGGCCCCTTGGCGTCGGGAACTACGAATTAACGCCGCAACCGTTGACGGTGTTCGGGTTAGCTTAACCCCGCAAGCTACGCCAGCGCCAACAGAGCCGCCAAGTGAGCCATTTACGTTGCCAGAATCGTTATCGTTACCGATTGATGTTTTTATCAATGATGTCGTGATCAATGATATCAGCATAAAAACTGGTAGCGATGCCGAAGAGCTGATAGTGGATTCAGTAGAAGCTAATCTTACGGCAACACGTGAGGACGATGCCAAACTGAGCCTAAAAGTTGATTCAGACTTGCTTAAACTGAATACTAAATTGGATGCATCTACCCGAGAGCGTTATAAGCTTAATGGGGAAGCTGATTGGCAGCTTGCGTTGCCTGATTTGGCTCCTATTAAAGGCCAACTGGCCATGGTCGGCGATTTAGATCAACTCACTATCACACCATCAATTGAAGCACCTTATGGTGTGCAACTAAACGCTGTTGTTAACGATCCACTTGAAAACTTGCTGCTTGATATTACTGGGTCAATGGCAAGCGGTGACTTATCTAACATTAAATCTGATTTACCGCCCTATGGTGTTAAGGCTGATATCACTTTTAAGGGCTCGCCCGAGAAAGCAACCACCTCTGCTTTGCTTAACATAGCAGGCTTAGTGCCCGATGATATCAACATTAATTTAACGTCCAACATTGATCAAAAACTAATTTTGATTGATGCGTTGCAGCTGCGAGTCGATAATCAAGCACTCACATTTGATACCAGTGGGTCGATTGATTTATCAGGCGACCAACCGGTTGTAGACATAGTCAGCCAATGGGCCGATGTGCAATGGCCGTTTGATGACGAGCCAATGATCACCAGTCAATCGGGCATCATCACTGCCAAAGGGCCCGTTGATAATTTGATTGCTTCTATCAACACCGTGTTCGGTAACAACGGCGTGATTAAAAGTGATGCTGCACTAAAGGGCGATAAAATATCATTCGATCTCAGTTGGCGTGATATTGCGTGGCCATTAGATGGTTCGCAGCTCAGTGCTGCCAATGGCTCATTGTTAGTTGACGGAACGCTTGATAGCTTTGATTTGAGCTTGGCCACGCAAAGCGACTTAGCCACCGCGGGCACAGTGGTGTTTGATGCCAAGGGCGACGGCTCGAATAAACACCTTAACTTGCCTTCAATAACGGGCTCCGCCTTATCAGGTGATTTTACTGGACAAGCGAATGTGAACCTTGATCCTGCCTTGGCTTTTGCCTTGGATCTTGATGGTTCTCAATTCGATCCTTCTGCCCTTTCGGCAGAATTACCCGGTGACTTGTCACTGGGCTTGCGCGTTGCTGGAGAAACCGTTAATGAGGTGTTGAATGTCTCATTGAACACACTCGATGTTGATGGCACCCTACGAGAATTACCCGTAGAGGTTAGAGCGGTAGCCAAAACTGAGGGTAGCCGAGTCTCAATTGAGACAGTCAGTGTTAATTCGGGGCCATCAACTTTGCTGCTTGACGGCGTTATTGATGAGACGATTGCACTCAATTGGACAATCGATAGCCCAGATTTATCCACGCTATACAAGGGTGCAAAAGGGCGCATCAACAGCGTCGGCAAGGTGAGTGGTGCATTGCCGTTGCCCGCTACCCAAGCCACGATTGATGCGTCTGGCCTATCGTTTGAAGGCGTGTCAGTTAGATCAATAAAAGCAGTGGCTGATATTGATCCAAGCGCCTCGGGCAACATCAAGCTGGATATTGCGGTGAACGATGTGGCAGCTCCGGGAGTCGAAGTATCATCGTTCACGACCAAAGCCACCGGCCGAGTTGATAAACATAACATCGCTTTGGTAGCGCGTAGCAATCAAGGCAATATTGATTTAGGCATAGACGGGCAGTTAAAACAGCCTGTTTGGAACTACACCATTAAGCAATTAAACTTAGCTCCGCCTGATCTTGGTGCCTGGACATTGGTAAAGCCTGCTTCCGGTTCGGTTGATGCAGACTCGCTTAGCTTAAATGCTTTGTGCCTGAGTAGCGGTTCAGCCAAACTGTGTAGCAATGTACAGCGGGATAAAGAGGCGCTAGAGGCCAACTATCAGTTAAACAATTTCCCTCTCTCCTACGTGCGGTCTTTTATTCCTGACGGTACGTTTGTAGGCGGCTCGGTCACTAGCGAGGGCAAGTGGAGCGCGCCAACAGGGAAACCGCCTATCGCTCAGTTGAGCACGGTACTTAACGATATTAAAGTTCAAGTACTCAACCCGGACGAGCAGAAGGTTACTGTTCTGGCTATGCAGCCTAGCCTAATTAATGCCTCATTGGATGCCAATGGCTTGGTGTCTACAGCAAAACTTGATCTTGGTGATCGTGGAAGATTAGATGGCAAGTTGGCGGCGAAAGGTTCGCTCGAAACTATCGCAAAAGGCGAAATATCGGGCGCTTTGGAAGGTGAAATTAAAGACTTTGATTTTCTCGTTGCGTTGGTTCCAGATATCGAAGCGATTAGTGGCAGGCTCCAATCGGACATTCGCGTTAGAGGCACCGCTAGTAAGCCCATTATCAGTGGTGGTGTGAACTTTGATCAGGGTTCATTGAAGTTGACCACGCCTGGTTTGAATTTGAAAAATATTCAAGCAACCATTAAAGCGAAAAGCGGCACCGTGCTCGATTTGCAGGCGGGTGCAAGCTCTGGCAAGGGCGATGTCAAAATAAACGGCACGATTGATCTTGCCGATGAAAAGCCTGAATTTTCGGTGGCCGTTAACGGGCGTGATTTTGAAGTGCTCAACACGCTGGATGCTCGCGCCGCCATTTCTCCAAAAATTGACGTGCTAATTCGTCAGGACCGTGTTTACTTTAACGGTGATGTGGACGTGCCATTACTTCAAATTACGCCGAAAAAAATACCACCCAGTGTGGTGCTTGCCAATGCGGACCAGGTTATCGTTACGCAAGAACCGACAGAAGCTAAAGGTTCACCCGTGCCAGTGAAAGGCACAGTGAACGTTAGCTTAGGCAAGGATGTGAATGTTGATGCGTTTGGATTAAAGGCATCATTGTCTGGCAACATTCGGGTTACCGAAACTCCAGGGTCTGAAACTACGGCTACAGGCAAGTTAACGATTGACGAAGGCTTGTTTAAGGCTTATGGCCAAAACTTGCAAGTGGAAAACGGGCAAATATTATTTGCAGGCGG
>CALJAA010000213.1 GCA_938028465.1 uncultured Granulosicoccaceae bacterium
TGGGCTGTGTCATCGGTTTCTCCCGATTATTTTTATTAGTGGCCTTACTCAAAGGTAACGGACTCAGGGGCCATATCTGATGATACCAAGTGCAAACTGCCGCACAAAACCTGAACCCTGTCACACCATAAGTAGCCTTAACTTCGATCTTTACGCACTGCGACAAGCTAGCGACCCTGTACGCATAATTTTGCATCACTTATCTAGCCCTGGTTTTTTTGTTAACTCTGCTCAGTTTTATCGCCTGAGGCGTGCAGTTTGCGCTGCCTGAGGGCTAGCGAACGATTTACTGCATAACCGGCAGCCATCAAGCCAAAGGTACCAGTAACAAAGCTGACAGAGCCATAGCCTTGCTCGCAATCCAGTCGCGCACCCGCTACGCCCGGCTTGCTGTGCCCTACTTGTCCATCCTTTTGTGGGTACACCGGCTGTTCAGTTGAAAACACACAGGGAATGCCAAATCGCCTGATCGGATTGACACTAAAACGATAATCCGATCTTAGTCGCGATCGGACTTTGGCCGCCAACGCGTCGTTCCAAGTCACCGATAAATCCGCAATCTCTACTGCCGCAGGATCGGTTCGACCACCTGCTCCGCCAGTAGTGATGATCGGTATTTTATTGCGCTTGCAAAAGTAAATCATGGCTGCCTTGAAGCGAATCGAATCAATCGCATCAACAACCATATCGAAATCGCGCAGCAAATAATCAAAGAGGTTCTTCTCGGCTAAGAAGTCATCCTCCGCAACAACATCACAATCAGGATTGATCTGCAGCACTCGCGCCTTCATCAACTCCACTTTTGATTGGCCAATCGTTGATTGCAAAGCGTGGAGTTGGCGATTAATGTTGCTAGGGGTTACATCATCGTGGTCTATCATTGTGATGTGGCCAACGCCGGTGCGCGCCAGCGCTTCGACAACCCAGGACCCAACGCCACCAATGCCCACTACGCATATACGCAATGTTTGCAATTGTGCGTAATCATTGGTGCCATACACGCGGGACAACGACGAAAACGAAGATGTGTAATCAGAAGTCAATGAAGGTAATCGCTTGAGCCAGTGGACAGTTTATATCCTACGATGCGCAGATGGCTCGCTGTATACCGGAATAACGACCGATATTGAGCGCAGAGTACTGGAGCACAACGAGAGTAATCGCGGTGCGGCCTACACCCGAGGACGCCGCCCGGTGCAGCTGGTATATCAGTTTTCAGCCACTGATCGGGCCGATGCATCCAAGCATGAGCATAGCGTTAAGAAGCTCAGCCGATCCGCCAAGGAACAACTCATTGGAGGCTAGGTAAATAGAGGCTTAGGGCCGTTCTGTGCGCATTCTGCCCAGCATTTAGGTGCGTCAAAATATACCAGCCTATCGTAGCCAATCCCCTACAATCAGGGTAAAATGAACCCACTGCGGTTGCTGCCTTATCTCACATCCTTATCCCTTACTAGGAGTGGTCAGTTCCAGCCAAGCATGCTGTCAGTTCCATTTTTACCAAAGTCATAGACTCGCCATGTTCGTGCCGCTTAAACGGCGTGACCCGGAGGCTGGTCAACAGAATAGAGGCTATTTCGTGAAGAAGATGTTCGTAGGTGGATTACCGCTCGAATCAACAGAAGAGACCGTAACCGAGATGTTTGAAGAGTTCGGTAAGGTCCGCTCTATCAAATTGGTGGCTGATGTGTTCAGTGGCAAGTGCAAAGGATTTGGTTTCATCGAGATGGAAGGCCACGAAGCTCGTGCCGCCATCGCCTCACTCAATGGCAAAATCGTTGGTGATAAGTCGTTGAAAGTCCAATTTGAAGAGCCGCGCGCTAAAGGTCGAAAAGGCCGTCGCTAAAACGCCACGTAGCCCGTAATCATCTGGCACAACACAAAATAGCCCAGCTGGTAGTAAACAAACTAGCTAGGGCGGCCTATAATTAAACCTATCTAGACATCAGGCGCCACCGCACTGATCCAGCTCTGCCAAGCAGAGCCTCACCGCAACTGGAGTATCGATGGTCGAGCAACACCGACCGCCGACCTTGGACACGCCGACTGACCGCAGCCCAGAGCCGCGACTGACCAGCCGATCCATTCGCAGTTTTGTCGTACGAAACGGCCGGCTGACTCGCGCCCAACAGCAAGCGGTTGAAGCACATTTACCGCAGTACGGTATCCCCTATTCAGAAGCATCGATAAATCCAAGCACACTGTTTGGGCGTGATGCGCCTGTGTGGATGGAAATCGGTTTTGGCAATGGTGACGCCCTACTTGCGATGGCAAAGCAAAACCCAGGTGTGAATCTTATTGGCGTAGAAATTCACACGCCCGGTATTGGCCAAGCGCTGATGGGGATCGAAGCGGCACAGCTTAGCAATGTTCGCTTGATCCAGCACGACGCCATGGATGTACTGCAAAACATGTTTACACCCGCCAGTTTGGCCAAAGTCTTGCTCTTTTTTCCTGACCCATGGCGTAAAAAGCGCCACCACAAAAGGCGGATCGTGCAACAGGAATTTCTTAATACCGTAGCCTCTCGCCTATCAAAAGACGGTGTGTTGCACTGTGCCACTGATTGGGCCGACTACGCTGATTGGATGAAGCACGAATTTAGTATTAACCCAGCGTTCACCAACATCGCTGGCAGTGGCAATGAATCCCCTCGCCCAGATTGGCGCCCGTTAACTCGTTTTGAACAGCGCGGCCATCGATTGGGCCACGAAGTATGTGATCTTATTTTTAAGCTTGACCAGGCCGGATCATAAATGGAGCCGCTATCTCTCAGCTTCGAAATGATTCTAGTGCTGTGCATCTTAGGCGTCACTATATTTTTGTTTGCATTTGAAGTGCTACGCGTAGATGTAGCCGCCATTTGCGTCATGGTGACACTCGGCCTCACCACGCTCGTGCCAGTTATCGAACCACTGATCTCAAAACAAGATCTATTCTCAGGGTTTTCCAGTAACGCTGTTATCTCAGTCATCGCCGTTATGATTATTGGCGCCGGTTTAGATAAGACCGGCATCATGAGTAAACTTGCTGCCTTGATTATGAAAAAAGGCGGCAAGACTGAAGGCCGCATTATTCCGTTAGTATCTGGCACGGTTGCATTCATCTCAAGCTTCATGCAAAACATCGGAGCTGCAGCTTTGTTTTTACCCGTGGTCAATCGCATCTCTGCTCGCACCGAGATACCCATGTCGCGATTGTTAATGCCAATGGGGTTCTGCGCCATACTCGGCGGTACCGCCACCATGATCGGTTCCAGCCCCCTAATTCTACTAAACGACCTACTACTTTCATCAAATAAAACGCTGCCTGCCGATCAGCAGATGGAAACGTTTGGCTTGTTCTCTGTTACTCCTATCGGTATTGCGTTAGTGGCTACTGGTATTTTCTATTTTGTTGTTGCTGGCAAGTTTGTTCTGCCTAAGGCTCGTGAGCAAGACACCAATCGCACCTCTCGCGCTGAAGACTACTTTGAAAAGCTATATGGCATTCAAGGTGAATTGATGGAGGCAAAAGTCACTGATGACAGCCCGATGGCTGGTATGACTATTCGTCAGGTTGAAGATAATTACCCAAACATGCCGATGATGCTGGCCTTGTATAGCGGTGACGTGGTTAAGGTACCACCCGATCGCGAAGAGATGATTTGGGTAAACACACAGCTAGGCGTAATGGGTGATCGACGCCAAATTGAAGCCTTTTGCGAAGAAAACCATTGGGAGTTGCTAGGTGAACCTGATCGCTTTGCCGATGTACTGAACTCGCAACACAGCGGTATCGCAGAACTGGTAGTACCACCGGGCTCATCCCTGATCGGACAAGTCATCAAAGAAATTAAGCCACGCCGAAACTACGGTGCCAACATCTTGCAGATCTTCCGTACGGATCACATCATCAAGCGTGATTTTGCTGATGAAGTACTGCAACCAGGCGATACTTTGGTAGTGCACGCAAGCTGGAAAGACTTAAGTAAGCTTTCACGAAATAGAGACTTTGTTTTAGCAACCGACGTGAAATATGAAGATTTACGTACACACAAAATCAAGGAAGCGAGTTTCTTCTTTTCATTAGCGCTCATACTTTTTTTGATTACGGATAGCTTGAGCATCTCACTGCTCACCGGTGCAATGGGCATGGTGTTGTCAGGTGTACTGACCATCGACGAAGCCTATGAGGCTGTCAGTTGGCAAACCGTGTTTTTATTAGCGAGCCTAATACCGTTAGGCATTGCTGTAGACCAGACCGGCACAGCTGCCTGGATTGCGCAAAAAATCTTAACCTTGGTCGGAGACGTACCTAACTGGGTGCTACAAACCGTTATCGCGGGGCTGGCTACCTTCTTCACCTTAGTGATGTCCAACATTGGCGCGACCGTACTACTGGTGCCTCTGGCGGTTAACATCGCAGTAGCCGTTGGCGCTGACCCCGCAGTATTCGCACTAACGGTTGCGATATCTACTTCTAACTCCTTCTTGATCCCTACCCATCAAGTTAACGCGTTGATCATGGGTCCAGGTGGTTACCAGGTAGCGGACTTTATGCGGGCCGGCGGTATCATGACGATTCTATTTTTGGTGGTGAGTTTAAGTATGCTTAATCTTATTTTTTAAACGGCGAGAACTCATAGATTGGCTCCGCAATTACAGTAAACTGACACACCTGCCCATCAACTCAAATCAATGGCACTTCGTTACATCAAACGCCTATTATGGTGGCTAGTTAAAACACTGGCGTTTCTTTCACTTGTAACCACTGCCGCAATTGCTGCGTTTGTTAATTTAGCTCCCACTTTTGGTGCAAATCCATCTGGCGAATCCCTAGACAGAGTGCTAGCTTCACCTAACTCTATCGACGGTATCTTCGTCAATAAAATTGATACGCCATTAAACACTCGCAGTTCTGGCAAGCCATTTAGCTTAACCGCGTTTATTTTTCCACCTGAAGGTAAGAATCCAACAAGCCCATTGCCATCACAGCGTTTTAATTCGGCTGATTTTAAGGAGGGCGAGTTTGTCTGGTTTGGGCATTCGACCATACTATTTAAAACTAACGAATTAAACATTATCGCCGACCCTGTGTTCAACCGCGGGTCGCCGGTGCCTCTCATTGCTGAGCCATTTGAATTTCAACACAATCCATCGATCACAGACCTGCCACTAATCGACGTCGTACTCATTTCGCACGACCACTACGACCATTTAGATCACAAAGCGATAGGGGATCTTGCTGCAACGACCAAACAGTTTCTAGTACCGCTTGGGCTGCAATCACACTTGCTTAAGTGGGGAGTGCCTGCTGGAAATATTACAGAACTAGACTGGTATGACTCCATTCAAGTGGGCAGTGTTGAATTCACGCTTACCCCAACTCGGCACTTTAGTGGCAGAGGCATCACCAATCGTTTTTCAACCCTGTGGGGGTCATGGGTTGTCACCTCCCCCAACTTAAACGTCTATTTTAGTGGAGATTCCGGTTACTTCGACGAATTCAAAATCATCGGTGATCGCTTCGGCCCATTTGATATCGCCTTTATCGAAAACGGCGCGTATAACGATGATTGGCAGAATGTGCATATGAAACCAGAGGATTCAGCACAAGCCGCTGTTGATCTAAAGGCTGAATTGTTTTTTCCCATTCATTGGGGAAAGTTTGATCTCTCAGCACATCATTGGAACGAGCCCATCAAGAGGGCGACGGCGGCAGCAACTAAATTAAAGATGCCAATTGCTACGCCTAAAGTAGGTGAGGTGTTTACGCCGGATAGTGCGCCATCAACACAATGGTGGGACTAGTACATGGCAATCGGGGCATGTTTTACCTCGGAGGGCGGCCGTTACGACGCGGTTAAAGCCACCCCAAAGGATCAGCAGGGTCAACACCATCCATAAACGGCTTATTGCGCTCAGCGTTGGTTATCTGATAAACCAAGCCAATCCAGTTACCCACTAAAGCTTCGCCGCTGTCATGCCAGCTATTGTGCAAACGCGGAAGCAATTGTGGTTCAGGGAAAATAGGCACATCGGTGCTGGAGTCAAGCGCCGCACGCACGTGCAATTCATACTCATGCAATAACGCTTGGCTAAACGTATCAAAATAGTTTGCAGGGAATGGCGGGTAACTTACCGAAGCGCCGGTTACAAACCGCCCAACCTCACGCTTATATTCTTTCATCAAACTGATTTGGTCGTACTCAGGGTGGCCTTGGAAAAACACCATCCTAAAACCATCATTGCTCACCACCATCTGCACGCCAGACTCTTCACTTTCAATCAGTACATGCAAACCGGCTTGCTCTAGCTGCGCACGCGTTACTACATTAAAGCGAGACTGAGGCACATCTAAAATTGTATTGGTATCGTGCACCAAAGGATGGCTAGGATCCGTTACTTGATGCTTGAACACACCCCACGTTTTATCTTGCAAGCTCTGACGCTTGATACCATAGCGGCCCAGAAAGACAGCATGCGAAGCTAAACAGCTACACAGAGTAGACGTGACATTATTGTATGCCCAGTCAACTACCTCTTTAAGCGGTTCCCAGAATATTTCTTTCGATAGATCAGCTTCGGTAACGTTGGCGCCCGTGATGATTAGCGCATCAAGCCCTGCTTCCTTAATCTTATCCAGTGGTTCGTAGTATCGATTAATGTGGTCACGTGCTGCATCACCGCGCGGTATCTCAGCTAGCGTAAAGGGGTGGATATAAAACTGACTAATCGGGTTACTCGAACCCACCAATCTAAAAAATTGTCGCTCAGTGGCGGCAAGAGCGGCATCGGGCATCATGTTGAGTAACCCCACATGAAGCGGCCGGATATCTTGCTGATTAGCACGCTCGGGTGTTAATACGTTATAGCCCTCTTGCCGCAAGCGTTCGTAGCTGGGCAGATCACTATGGGCAACGATAGGCATTAGTCGAGCGCCTTAGTCACTAGCTCGACGAACTCATCGGCCGTTTGCACAGCAAAGGCATCACGGGCAGACACGGTATAGCCGTATTGCTCAGCAATGGCTTTGTAACGAGGCACTCTCGATTTAAACAACTTTGGAAACACCCACGTAACAAAATCAGATGGGTCTATCTCAGTAACATACGAAATGTTCTTTTCTTGTTGATAGGCTTGAAGCTGCTCGTCCAAAAAGGGCTCGCGATAATAAAGGGGTTTTGGATCTCTCGCGGCTCGCTCGATTAAAAATTCTTGATCCTTTGCATCGGCCTCAATATAAATAAACACCGTTTGTTCAGCTAGTTTCTCAAATATTCTGGCATCATCGATTTCACAAAAGCTACCGCTAGCATCGTTGAGAAAATTGTTATACCCATAAATAGTTTGAGCTTTTTCTACAAACGACGACACATCCATCATGGCGGCGATCTCGGCAGCTAAGTGCAGTTGCTGACGTCGTTTAAACTCAGGCAACGGCAAACCACCGTTTTCAGGATTACCGAGCATCCCTAAAAACGAGGACAAAGGCTTTAAATTATCGAAGGTGATGTTATTACCAATATAGATGGAATCCGTGCGCAACAATTCACGCAGAAACGGCACCTGATTAGCCTGCAACTTTATGTTATCGAGAATGGGCTCATCAAGGTAACGCGTGCCAATGCGGTAATCCACAGAGTAGTGAAACCAGTTTTCGTCACGCATTAAGTTTGCCAGGCGGGTTTTACCCACACCTGACATACCTAAGAGTGTTACGCGCTTATTAGGATTATCCGAAAACGCCTGCGCGGTTGTTCGCATGTTGAGTACAACGCAATGTTATGCAGATTAGATCTGCGATTGAAAAGTGTCGCACTGTTGCGAGTTGCCTGACTCCAAACCTCGATACAACCAAGTTTGACGCTGCTTTGCTGAGCCATGTGTAAAACCGTCAGGGTATACACGACGCCCAGCGTTACGCATCAACGTATCATCGCCAATTTGAGCCGCGGCATTCATGCCTTCTTCAAGATCCCCAGGCTCCAGAAGCTGACGATCCTTATGGGCATGGTGAGCCCAAACGCCCGCATAGCAGTCTGCTTGTAACTCTGTGCGCACTGAAAGTTCGTTGGCTTGTTTTTTAGGTACCTGCCGCATCTTTTTCTGAACAGCCATTGATACACCTAATTGGTTTTGAATGTGATGGCCTACTTCGTGGGCAAGTACGTAGGCTTGAGCAAAATCACCACCGGCTTTCATTTGTACTTGCATGGTACGGAAGAAACTAAGATCGATATAGACCTTGGAATCACCAGGGCAATAAAATGGACCAGCCGCAGATGATGTAAAACCACAGGCAGAATTAACACCATCTTCAAACAAGACAACCTTAGGTGGCTGGTAACGCTTACCAGCTTGTTGAAACAACTTGCCCCAAACGTCTTCTGTGTCAGCCAATATGGCGGATATAAATTGACCGGCTTCATCGTTGTTGCGTACACCGCTATTTTGCGCCAATGGAGGCGCTAGTTGGCCTTGCCCCGCACTGTTGCCACCTGTCAGAGCGCCACCTAAGCCACCACCTTGCCCACCACCGGTGAAGGACGTGAGTAAATCTTGTCCAAAAAACAAGCTGGCGAGCAATAACAAAATAGCGCCGCCGCCACCTATTTTCATGCCACCGCCACGGCGCGCACCACGGCCTCGAGTACCTGGGCCCATGCCACGTCTATCTTCTATATTTTGGCTACGACGACCTCGTTTCCACCGCATATTACTAACTCCTGAAATCTGTTCCGGTTGCTACCGGCCTTATGCTACATTCTCGCACGATCTACTACCGGGTTAAAACCAAATCCCGACAATTATGGCGACTCCACGAACCCCAAAACTGATCGATTCGCATGTTCATAGCGATGATCCTCGTCTAAGTGACGATTTTCCGGCTGTGATGGCGCGAGCACGTAAAGCGGGCGTCATTGGCCAAGTTATCCCTGCTGTGACAGCAGAGCACTGGCCTCGTATCAAAGAATATGTGGCTGGACATAAGGATTTATATGCTTGCTACGGCTTACACCCCTGCTTTATGGCGCAACATCAGCCCGACGACCTCCAGCAATTGCCGCTTTGGCTTGGTAAAGAGCGGCCTGTAGCAGTTGGTGAATGCGGTCTCGACTACTCGCTACGGGACGTTAACAAAAGTGAACAGCAAACCTGCTTCGGTGCTCAGCTAGCCTTGGCCAGAGAATTTCGCTTACCCATCGTGGTGCACGCCCATCGAGCAGTGGAAGATGTTATCCGCATGATCAAAGCATCTGGTCATAACCGCGGCATGGTACATAGCTTCAATGGTTCATTACAACAAGCTCATCGATTGATAGATTTAGGCTTTATGATGAGTTTTGGCGGCGCCGTGACCTACGACCGAGCCACTAAGTTAAGAGAGGTCTTTGCAGCGCTTCCACTTGATAGCATCCTACTTGAGACGGACGCACCCGATCAACCTGACATGACACACGCCAAACAACGTAACGAACCGGCTTATTTAATCGATGTGTGGCGCATGCTAAGCGAGCTTCGCGATGAGACTGCTAACAAGGTAGCAAAATCAACCACAGCCAATGCAAAGCAGCTGTTTGGTATTTAGGCAATTCGCTAACCTTGATAAGGAAACCGATCCTTAACGGTGATCTCGGCCATGCGCGGCTCTATCCAACCTTCCACTTCTTTAATAATATCGTTGGCAAGTTTACCTTCGGTTTTAATGACAGGCCCAAAGCTAACAGTGATTTCACCTGGCCATTTGATAAAACTCATACGTGGCCAAAACTCACCTGAATTAACGGCAACCGGCAAAATTTCAATGCCGGTTTTTTCGGCAACTAAGGCACCACCGATACGATAGTTGGGCTCGGCACCCACTGGTACGCGAGTCCCTTCAGGAAAGATCACGACACTGCAACCAGCAGCAATTCTCTCTTTAGTTTGTTCAACCATTTGTTTAATAGCAGAACGGCCGGCCCTGCGATCAATCAAAATGAATTTCATAGTGCGTAGCGCCCAACCAAATATTGGGATAAGTGATAATGATCGCTTAGCCACATAAACCGGTGTGGGTAAAAGCATCGACACAAAAAACGTTTCCCAAGTGGATTGATGCTTAGACAAAACAAGCGTGGCATGTTTAGGGATATTTTCCAAGCCATCTACCTTCCACCCCACGCCGCATATCGCCCGTAAGCCATACACATTACCTCGAAGCCACCACATCACCAACCAATAGGCTTTTTTATGCGAAAACAACGACACCAACAAAACCGGTGCGCCCATGATCAGCGTGTTTAGCGTTAACCACACCCAATATACCGCGCTTTTGAACATCAACCACGGGCGGTTATAGGTTTTAGTAGCTTGTTGAGTTGAGGGGTTCTCTGTCATGCGTTTTCAGCTTCAGTGGCTAGTAGCTCAGTGACATACTCAGCCAAGTTTTCATAGGCCGGCACGTGTTCAAGGCCCTTATGGTTGTCTATGGTGTCCTGCCCTTTGCCTGTTTTTACCAATATAGGCTTAGCAGCGGCAGCCATCGCCGCTTGAATATCACGAAGCGAATCACCCACTACCGGCACGCCGGATAGATCAACGTCTAAACGTTCTGACAAGGTGTAGAGCATGCCTGGCGCAGGTTTACGACAATCACATTGATTGCTATCACTATGCGGACAAAAAACAATGGCGTCTATCTTGCCGCCCGCCGCATTAACCTCAGCATGCATTTTGGCATGGATGGCGTGAAGATCTTCGATAGTTAACAGCTCCAGCGCAATGCCGGATTGATTAGTCGTTACAGCGATTTGGTAGCCCGCTTGATGCAATCGCGCGATCGCATCCAAACTACCATCGATAGGCAGCCATTGATCCGCACTAACCACTGGGCCTTCCCTGTCGATGTTAATTACACCATCTCTGTCAAGCACTATCAGTTTCATATCATATTATTCGTGATTTGGCGGTTCAGGCTGTTATCAATTTTTTAAGATTTATGATTCTATCGGTTGTAAGCGAGATAGATCTGCAGTGTAAGAACACAGCTCGTTAACTTGTTGCAGCAACGCTAAACGATTATTTTTTAACCCCTCATCCTTGCTCATCACCATAACATCGTCAAAGAATGTATCAACTTGATCACGCAAGCCGGCCGTAGTTGTCATGGCTTTCGAATAATCTCGTGCTTCGAATTGTTGTTTTATAACAGGTGCGACTTTCTGCAGATTTTCATAAAGAGCTTTTTCAGCAGGCTCCTGCAGTAAGGCTTCATTGATTGGCTGTGCGCTTGTTATCGATGCCTTTTTTAAGATATTACTAATCCGTTTACTAGCAGCAGACAATGACACCGCCGCAGGTGTCTCACGAAACGGCTTGATTGCTTGCAAGCGTTGCACAACATCTAGTGGCCTAGTTACACCGCGGGCTAGAACAGCATCTACCACATCAATGGTGTAACCCTGATCGACAGCGTAGCCACGCAAACGCTCAAGAATATACTCAACCATCTCGTCACCATTGGCATCACTTGGCAATACCGAACCATAGGCTTTAAGCGCTTCGTTTACCAGCTCTTGTAAGTCGATGTCCTGCTCTTGCTCAATTAAGATGCGCACAATACCCAATGCTGCACGGCGTAAACCGAAGGGGTCTTTTGCGCCGGTTGGCTTAAGCCCTTGGCCATAGATACCCACCAAGGTGTCGATCTTGTCAGAGACCGAAAGCACGCGTGCAACCGCGTTACCCGGTAACGCACTGCCCGCTTGCTTGGGAAAATAATGCTGTTCCATCGCATCAGCTATATCAGCGCCGTGACCATCGCGCGCTGCATAGTATCGCCCTGCAATACCTTGCATCTTTGCCAGCTCTTTTACGATCTCTGTCGTTAAATCACATTTACAAAGTTCAGCGGCTGTTGCGCAACTAGCTGCATCAGCGTGCATATGGGGCGCTAGCCACGCACCTACGGTTTTAATGCGGCGAATTTTGTCACCCACTGAACCCAGTTTTTCTTGAAACAATACGTTATCAAGCTCTGGTAAATGTTCACGTAGTTTTTTGGTTTTGTCTTGCTCCCAAAAGAACAAGGTGTCAGCAAAACGCGGGTGTATTACACGTTCATTACCACCAATGACTGATTGAGGCTTAGTGGATTCAATATTAGCAATGGTGATAAACGAAGGTAATAAATTACCGCTGTTATCAAGCAGTGCAAAGTATCGCTGATTCTCTTCCATGGTTTGAATCAAAGCTTCTTTTGGAATATCTAAATAGCTTGGATCAAACTTGCCAGTGATTGCCACCGGCCATTCAACCAAAGCGGTGACTTCATCAAGCAAAGCATCATCTACCACTGGCTGCGCACCTGCTTGTTTTGCAGCGGCACTAACTTGCTCAATTATTTGCTTTCGTCGCACATCAAAATCGGCGACAACGAATGCTTTGTTAAGTGTAGTCTCATAGTCAGCTGGGTTAGCTATCGTGATCGCATCGGGTGCATGAAACCGATGACCATAGGTTACATTGCCGGCGGTAAGGCCGAGTAATTCGAGCGGGACTGTATCGCTGCCGTGCACTGCGCACAACCAACTTACTGGTCGCAAAAACTCATGCGGCAAGTCAGACCAGCGCATACGGCGCGGCATAGGCATCGTTTTAAGAGTAGCTGCCATCGCATCATTTAGAATTTCCGCTAACGCTCTGCCTGGCTGATTCATCTTCAGCACCAACCAATCACCTTTCGGTGTTTCTATAGTACTGAGCTGATCGGCAGTGGCGTTTGCACCTTTTAAAAAACCGGCAAGCGCCTTAGTGGGCTCACCGTCTTTATAAGCTGCTTTTACTGCTGGCCCTTTACGTTCGACTTGTTGGTCTTCTTGCTGTGCGCCCACATCTGGCAAAAACGCAGCGATTCTTCTGGGAGTTGCATATACCTTTGCAGCACCACCTGCTAAACCGGCTTTAGATAACTCTTCATGAAGTGTCTTGGCTAAGTGGTTTGCCATCGGCATAACCGAGGCCGCTGGAAGTTCTTCAACACCTAACTCAATGAGTAGATCAGTCATTGGAATTCTCCACTTCAGCACTGTCTCTTTTAACCAATGGAAAACCCAACTCCTCACGACGCGCGAGATACGCTTCGGCTACTTTTCTCGACATACCACGTACACGCAAAATGTAGCGTTGCCTTTCCGTGACTGATAAAGCATGTCGCGCATCGAGTAAATTAAACGAATGTGAGCCGGCTAAGACTTGCTCGTATGCAGGTAATGGCAAACCTAATCCACAAAGGCGTTCGCAGTCCCGCTCGCAGGCATCAAACCTTGAAAACATCATTTGCGTATCAGCATGTTCGTAATTAAACGCAGATTGCTCAACTTCGTTTTGATGAAATACATCGCCGTATGTGACAACACCGTTTGCACTGCTTCCCCACGCTAAATCAAACACACTATCCACCTGTTGAATGTACATGGCCAAGCGCTCAATGCCGTAGGCCAACTCACCCAACACAGGATTACACGGCAAGCCGCCGCATTGTTGAAAATAGGTGTACTGAGTAACCTCCATACCATTAAGCCAAACTTCCCAACCCAAGCCCCATGCGCCCAACGTGGGTGACTCCCAGTTATCCTCCACAAAGCGCACATCATGCTCGAGTAAATCAAAACCAAGCGCTTCAAGGGAACCTAAATACAAGGCTTGCATGTTAGGCGGTGATGGCTTCATCGCCACCTGAAACTGATAGTAGTGCTGCAGGCGATTAGGGTTATCGCCATAACGGCCGTCACCAGGGCGCCGCGATGCTTGTGTGTGGCACGCACTCCATGGCTCAGGGCCGATGGCACGTAAAAAGGTAGATGGGTGAAAGGTACCCGCGCCCATCTCCATATCGTAGGATTGCTGGACAATACAGCCCTGCTCCATCCAATAAGCTTGTAGCACGGCAATCATGCCCTGAAAAGTTTTGACGTCGTGCTGCGCTGGCCCTGCGGTCAAGAGATATCCCCTGTTGTTTCAAACTGCGAGTTTATGGTGCACAGTTTACGCAATTGACCTCATAAGGGCGGCTTTTAACGGCAACTGTGCTGTGAATTCATACCTGCATTGCTACGTTAAGTATCTGTCACGCAAGCGGTTCAGATACACTGGGCCGACCTGAAGCATTGCCCAGCGCTATCGCACTGATTCAGTGCATTTATCCCTAAAAAAGCACCAACAGAGTGCGTAAAAATGCTTCAACTATTTTATAACATATTGTATTAACATGCTTTTTTTCGTCCTACTCCAGCGACATAATAGCCGGGTTTATCGGTAGCAGAGATGCGCAGTAAATCCGATGTCATCACGTCTCGAGTAACGAACAGCGGCTCACTAAATAAACAGAATTAACCAAGAGGATTCACTAACATGTCAGCCAGTGACGTACTAAAGACCATAAAAGATAACGAAGTAGAGTTTGTCGACTTCCGTTTTACCGACCCACGCGGTAAAGAAATGCACTTCTCATTGCCTGCAAAACAAGTAGACGAAGACACCCTAGAGGAAGGCAACATGTTTGACGGGTCTTCTATTGAAGGCTGGAAAAGCATCAATTCATCAGACATGATCATGATGCCTGACACCGAAACTGCTGTACTCGATCCATTCGCCGAAGCTACAACATTGAACATCCGCTGCGATATCGTCGAGCCGGACACAATGGCTGGCTACGAACGTGATCCGCGCACGGTTGCAAAACGCGCAGAGGCTTACCTACAACAAACGGGCATAGCCGACACCGCCTATTTTGGTCCTGAGCCTGAATTCTTTGTCTTCGATGATGTGCGTTGGACTACCGACATGAAGGGCCAAAGCTATCAGATCGATTCTGAAGAAGCGGCTTGGAACACAGGCAAGAAAATGGAAGGTGGCAACACTGGCCATCGCCCTGGCGTTAAAGGCGGTTATTTTCCAGTACCACCTGTTGATTCACTAAGCGACCTTCGTGCCACGATGTGCCAGGTTATGGAAAGCATGGGCGTGACCCCTGAAGTACATCACCACGAAGTGGGTACTGCTGGCCAGTGTGAAATCGGTACTAAATTCGACACACTAGTAAAGCGTGCTGACGGCGTGCAGATTTTAAAATACGTTGTTCACAACGTTGCACACCAATATGGCCGAACTGCCACGTTTATGCCTAAGCCAATCGTTGGCGACAACGGTAGCGGCATGCACGTTCACCAGTCACTATTTAAAAATGGCGAAAACACATTTTCAGGTGATCTCTATGGTGGCCTATCTGAAACTGCACTGTATTACATAGGCGGCGTTATCAAACACGCCCATGCCATCAATGCATTTGCTAACGCCTCTACCAACAGCTACAAGCGATTGGTACCTGGCTTTGAAGCGCCGGTTATGTTGGCCTACTCTGCTCGTAACCGTTCTGCATCGGTTCGTATACCT
>CALJAA010000214.1 GCA_938028465.1 uncultured Granulosicoccaceae bacterium
ACAGCCGCAGTCAATGCAAGTTGACAATCATTGGCGGAGAGAGCGGCATCGGTAAACACATAAGCCAGCATCGTCGCCATATTGGGTTGGATCATCCCCGCACCTTTGCTCATGCCCGTTAGGGTGATGCAAGTGCCATCAACTTCTAGTTGTCGCGAACTGAGCTTTGGCACCGTGTCAGTCGTCATAATCGCTCGAGCGGCAGCAGGCCAATCAACACCCAATTGATTTGCAGCTTTTGCAACACCCGCTAGCATCACTTGATCGTCAAGCAACTCACCGATTACACCCGTTGAAAAGGGTAAAACTGACTCGACGGGGACCGCCAAGGCAGTAGCCACGGCGTCACAATGCAAGCGTGTCGCGACAATACCGGGCTCACCCGTACCTGCATTTGCATTACCTGAATTAATTAATAGGGCGCGAGTTTGACCAGCACTCTTAGCCAGATGTTCTCGCGCTACTGTAACGGGTGCAGCACAAAACGCATTTTGAGTGAATACAGAGGCTGTACGACTACCATCAGGCAAGCTAAGCAGCAGCATATCAACGCTGCCATCAGCTTTGATACCGGCACTAACACTGGATAGAGCAACCCCCGGCACAGGGTGCCAGGGTGGGAGATTTAAATTGACGGGCACGGCAGGGTGTCACTGAAGCATAAAGTTAGCTCAGTTTACCGTGACACTGCTTGAATTTCTTGCCTGAACCACAATGACAAGGCTCATTTCGACCCAACTTGGCTTCTTCTCTCACAAACGGCTTAACCGGCGCTGCGGGTTGGCTTTGTCTGGCAACTGCTGCTCCACGAGCGGCGGCAGCGGCAGCGACTGCGCGATCACCTTCTGATTGAGGCTCCTCGGCTACGTCGTCCGATAATACGTTTTGTGCTTCTTGATGCTCGTATGACACTTCAGTAGGCGCTTGTTGAACTTGTGCAGCCTCTACTTGCTCAGGGTCACGCACTTGTACCTTACTCAGCACGCTAACCACATCGCTCTTGTACTCACCTAACATACGGGTAAATAGCTCAAAGGCTTCGCGTTTGAATTCTTGCTTTGGATTTTTTTGAGCATAGCCACGCAAGCTTACGCTTTGGCGTAGGTAATCCATACCGGCTAGGTGTTCTTTCCAATGATCGTCAAGCGCTTTGAGCATCACATAACGTTCAAAGTCACGCAGCCCCTGCTCTCCAGCGGCTTGCTCTTTGATTGCATAGCTTTCCTCAAGCTTGCTAATAATGCGCTGAGAGATTTCGCTCTCAGGCATATTGGGATCTTCGTCGATCCAGGCTTTTACATCGAATGTCTCGTTAGTTAGGCGCTCAAGTTCCGCCGTTAACCCGGGGAGATCCCACATTTCTTCCAGCGAACCCTCTGGGATAAAGCCTGAAACCACATCAGGGATGAGCTCTTCACGCATCTCTCTGACGTTTTCCGCTACGTTGTCAGCGGCCATCAGCTCATCACGCTGCTCATACACAACTTTGCGTTGATCATTAGCAACATCATCGTATTCAAGTAAGTTTTTACGCACATCAAAGTTATGGCCCTCCACTTTGCGTTGCGCGTTTTCGATCGCTTTGGTTACCCATGGGTGTTCGATGGCTTCGCCTTCTTCCATGCCGAGCTTTTGCATTAAGCCACTAACACGCTCTGAGGCGAAAATACGCATAAGACTATCTTCAAGCGACAAGTAAAATCGGCTTGAACCCGCATCTCCCTGACGACCAGAACGACCACGCAGTTGGTTATCAACGCGACGTGACTCATGACGCTCAGTGGCGATAATATGCAAACCGCCTGCTTCGAGCACTTTGTCATGACGTATTTGCCAATCGGCCGTTATGTTCTGCCTCATGGCCTCAGTTAAATCGTCATGGCTAGCAAGTTCGGCCTCGAGGCTGCCGCCCAAAACGATATCCGTACCACGACCTGCCATATTGGTGGCGATAGTCACTTGGCCTGGCATACCCGCATTTTCGATAATGTTTGCTTCGCGTTCGTGCTGCTTTGCGTTAAGCACTTCGTGCCTGATTTGTTTTTGCTTAAGCAAACCCGATAAGTATTCAGATGTTTCGATCGAGGTGGTACCCACCAACACGGGTTGTTGCCGCTGCACACAATCACTGATGTCCTCAATAATGGCATCAAATTTTTCGCGCTGCGTTAAAAACACAAGGTCGGAGCGATCATCGCGGATCATTTCACGGTGTGTCGGTATAACAACCGTTTCTAGGCCATAGATTGACTGAAATTCAAATGCTTCCGTATCAGCCGTACCCGTCATACCAGCAAGTTTGTTGTACATGCGAAAGAAATTTTGAAAGGTGATGGAAGCAAGCGTTTGGTTTTCTCGCTGAATCTCAACACCCTCTTTAGCTTCAACTGCTTGATGCAGACCTTCAGACCAACGCCTACCTGGCATGGTTCGGCCAGTGAATTCATCAACAATAACAATTTGTTTGTCTGGGCTAACGATGTAATCGATGTCTTTACTGTAAAGCGAGTGCGCTCGCATAGCTGCGTTTAGATGATGCAACAAGGCAATACGAGATGGATCGTATAAACTTTCACCCTCTTCTAACAAATCGTTTTTAATTAAAATTTGTTCAATGGTTTCATGACCTGCTTCTGTCAGATGCACAGCCTTTGATTTTTCATCAACACTGAAGTCGCCCGGGCCATCTTCTTCTTCCTGCTTTACCAACTGAGGAACAAGCGCATTAATTTTTGTATAGAGTTCGCTATCGCCATCAGCAGGGCCTGAGATAATCAGTGGCGTTCTGGCTTCATCGATAAGAATTGAATCAACTTCGTCGATAATCGCAAAATTTAATCCGCGCTGTACCTTTTCAGTCAAACCTAACGCCATGTTGTCGCGCAGGTAGTCAAAACCATATTCGTTGTTGGTGCCATACGTGATATCAGCAGCATAGGCATCGCGTCGTTCTTGATTATTTAAATTACTAACGATAATGCCAACAGACATACCTAGAAAGTTATATAACTTTGCCATCCAGGTTGCATCACGCGCTGCTAGGTAATCGTTTACGGTTACTACATGCACACCCTTTTCTGCAAGGGCATTAAGGTATACCGCAGCGGTGGCAACTAATGTTTTACCCTCACCGGTACGCATCTCAGCTATCTTTCCGCTATGGAGCACCATGCTGCCCACAAGCTGCACATTGAAATGTCGCATGCCCAATGCACGCACACCCGCTTCACGAACAACCGCAAACGACTCAACTATGAGTGAATCGAGCGATGCACCATCGCGCACGCGCTGCTTAAATTCCTCGGTTTTAGCCGCGAGTTGATCGTCAGACAAAGCCTGCATTTCAACTTCAAGCGCTTCGAACGCCGCAATCTCTTTGCTGAGCTTTTTGATGATTCGGTCGTTACTAGTACCGACAAACTTCTTGACCAGATTTGCTAACATTAAATTTATAATCCTTCAGGCCCTGATGAGCCCAAAACAAAGACCACTACGTTTAGTTAGTGATCTACTTAATTCGCTTGTGAAAATAGCCGACGGCCGTAATGCTGCGCACCCACTATTATGACACCGCACAACCAATAATAGCTGTTAACGGATGAATATCCCGGGATCAACGGCACGCCCTTGATAACGAACTTCTAGGTGCACATGCGCACCTGTTGATTTACCGGTTGACCCTAAGGTCGCGATCATCTGATTTTTATTGACGCGTTCGCCAACATTAACCAAATTTGCCTTGTTATGTGCATATCGAGTGCGATAGCCCGCACCATGATCGATTTCGACCAAGTTCCCGTAATCGCCGTTCACGCCCGAAAAACTGACAACACCATCGGCCAAGGAATAAATCGGCGCGCCCACTTCAGCCCTAAAATCAACACCGCGATGCAATGCTTGTTTTCCGCTTACCGGATCGAGACGATATCCATAACCTGAACTACGGGTACCGCCAACCAATGGCGAACCTGATATTCGAAGATCATGCGCAATGCGACGTTCAATGAATATTTTTTCAAGCACTTCAGCTTCGTTATTCATATGATCGATTTGTTCAATTAAAAGGCTAGTTTTGTCAGCCGGGTCGATTGGCTCCTCAACAAAAGATAAAGGATCAGGATCGAGGTCAAATTCGCCATCATTGAGATTGGCAACCTCAGCAAGCCTCGCAAACAACACCTGTAGAGCAATAATTTCAGCCTTGATACGCCCTAATTGGGCATTTTGGCGGTCTATGAGGTCTGTTTCTGGCACTTGATAGCTAGCGGGCACAATCACCACAGGTCTCGGTTCAGCCTCGCCCTGACCAAGCTTGTAGCCGAGTAGTCCCGCACCGACTACGGCCATACACGTGGACAGCGTTAAACCATACTTAAAGGTATAGTTAACTAGGGCTCTAACTCGTCTATTCGACCGAAGCATTGATGAAACCATTAACTGAAATATCGATACCGGGGGCAGAGAAAACCCTGCAAGAACACCGGCGGGTATACACAGTGATATCACGGACTGTGCCATCAGCCCTATTATCCGACATTCAATTTTGTCGTATTGAAAACGACATTTTAAGGGTAACAGTCAGTAATGCAGCCGTTTTAGCACGACTACGCTTTAGCGCGAGTCAAATCATTGACGATCTAGCCAATCAAGACATACAGGTGAATCAAGTCAATTGGCACGTCAGCCGCGAAAAGGTTGAATCAACGCCACGCAAAAAAGTGGCACCTGCAATAAAGGGCGCTGATAAAAAATCAGCGAAATTGGTGGAATCAACGGCGAATGATATGCCGGATGATGAACTCAAGCGGGCGCTGATGAAGATGGCGAGGAATTTAGGTCAGGAAGGGTAACGTCATCCCGACGAGGGTTAGTCATTCACCCCGTAGGGCGCATAGCCCGCGTAGTTTGTCATCCCCGGTAAGGCGGGGATGACAAAATCGCGGGGAAGACCGAAAAACTAACCAACAGCTTCCTGTGGCTGAACATAAGAGATAGGAGCTGTTTCGACGTCTTCAAAAACAACCTCTTCCCAAGCTTGCTGCTGCTGTAGTAATTCGCGCAACAAGCGGTTATTGAGCGCATGGCCTGACTTATAGCCAGTAAATGAGCCGATTAGGCTGTGGCCTAACAAGTAAAGATCACCAATCGCGTCGAGAATCTTGTGACGAACAAATTCGTCCTTGTAACGTAGGCCATCTTCGTTAAGAACGCGGTAATCGTCGATGACGATCGCATTTTCTAGGCTTCCGCCCAACGCCAAATCACGCTTGCGAAGAGCTTCGATGTCACTGACGAAGCCAAAGGTGCGAGCGCGGCTGATTTCACGTACAAATGATGTGGTTGAGAAATCGACTTCAGAGGTTTGCTTTTGCCCTTTAAAGACCGGGTGATCGAAATCAATGGCAAACGATACTTTGAAACCGTTGAATGGGTCAAATCTTGCCCATTTTTCGCCATCACGTACTTCGATGGCTTTCTTGATACGGATGAATTTCTTGGGCGCACCTTGCTCAAGAATGCCGGCAGACTGCACCAAAAATACAAACGGTGCAGCACTGCCATCCATAATAGGCACTTCGTCGGCGCTAACGTCGACGTAGCAGTTGTCGATACCCAAGCCAGCTAGTGCGGCCATAAGGTGCTCGACGGTTGATATGCGGACCCCGTCCTTGCCCAGTGACGTAGCAAGCTCAGTGTCCTGCACATTCAAGGGATGACCGGGTATGACAACGGGTGGAGTGCTGTCGACTCTTCGGAACACAACTCCGGCATCAATGGGCGCAGGGCTAAGCGTCAAGAATATTTTCTTGCCGGTGTGTAACCCAATTCCCGTAGCACGGATCGTGTTTTTTAGAGTTCTTTGTCTTATCACTGATTTTAATCCTGACTGCGAGTTATCGGCCGAACGTGCCAACACATTCAATTACAAGCAACATATATAGCAGTTCATTTGGGTAATCGCAGGCTTACCGCTCAAATTCCGACTTTTGATTGCTCGGACACCAAGTGATGTCCGAACAACCGACGGCATGATAGCGGATCAGAGGGTACTCTCCACCTACCTTAAGCACTGGTAATCTATATTTGCCAACTATGCTTGCCTAATCTGCCTGACGACGCAAGAAAGCAGGGATGTCCAAGTACTCAACATCGTGCCCACTA
>CALJAA010000215.1 GCA_938028465.1 uncultured Granulosicoccaceae bacterium
AGGCTCGTATAAATGGGCAGATGGCTATCAAATCAAATTGAGCCGTCATTGGGATTAAACAAAGCCCTAACAGTATTGACTACGTGGTGCTGTAAGCTAGTTTAGTTATATCGACGTCGCAACATTAAGCGCTTCAGCCATCGCCACTTCTACATTCCGTGGCGCTAGGCAGTCACCAATTCCATACCATTGGCTGGCCTTCGTGCTATGAGTTACACGTAGTAAATCATCCACGGCATGGCAGCCACACCAGTCAACAACTAAGTCGACATCATCGCGAGCTATTTGGAAACTAGTGAATACGTTGCGCAATAACACAGTGCTGCCAGTCAATTCAACGGGCTCAAGTTGAGGGCTCAGAGTTACACCCGCTTTTCCTAATCTTTCGTACCAGGCATTACGATTTGTCGCATCAAGGTCATTCGCCACGGCTATGTCTTCGGTAACAATTTCCACGCGTACACCTTTGCTAAGCAACCACTCTGCAGCAACCAACCCCGCTTGGCCTCGTCCGTCATTGATAACGATGGCAGTTTTAGCATCAACGACATCTAAATCTAATAACTGCTTAGGAGTAAGCAATTGAATGTTGCTGCTATTGTTTGCTAAGCGCGTTCGCTCCATAGCACCAGTGGCAATCACAATGTCATCAGCAGCTATATGCTCGATACTAGCGCTTGTCATTTTGCTATTTAAGTTAACCAACACACCGAGCCTTTTTAATTCGTTAGTGCGCCACTCAATGATTCTACGCAGTTCAACCCTGGACGCTACACGCGACCAATATTCCAATTGCCCACCAAGGCGTTCGCTTGCCTCATAAAGCACGACCTTATGCCCTCGCGTAGCACAAAGCCGTGCGGCTTCAAGCCCCGCAGGGCCTCCACCGATAACCGCAACTGTTTTAATTGATCGGCTTTGCTGAATTCGCACACCCGGTGATTTCAGCTCGGGGTTGTGCATGCATCTAATGGGTTTACCAATGTAGCGGTTAGCGATGCAAGTGTTCGCACCAACGCACGGCCTTATTTCTGACAGTCGATTTTGTTTGATTTTGGATACAATCGTGGGGTCACAAATATGCGCACGGGTCATGCCAACCATATCGGCCTTTCCGTTGGCAATGATGCTCTCTGCATGACGAGGATCAACAACTCTTCCAACAGTGAATACCGGCACGTTTACAACCGTTTTAATTGCAGCAGCTAGCTCAACAAAAACACCATGCGGCGTTGGGGTTGGTGCCCAATGTTTTGATCGACCGGTGTGGGTGACATTGGTGTGCGCAATGATGTTGAAGTAATCAACAAGTTGCCGTTTATCGATCTCTGCACAGATAGACTTCATCTGTTGCAGATCAAGCCCACCCGTTTCAAATTCATCGCCGGGCAAACGGATACCTAATATTTGGTTTGAGCCCAGCTTTTGACGCACGGCTGTGAGTAGTTCGATGATGAATCGCAAACGGTTTTCTTCACTGCCGCCGTATCGATCGGTTCGCGTATTGGTTAATGGTGATAAAAATGCCTGTGGCAAGAAACCAAAAGCTGCAAGTATCTCCACACCATCCATGCCGCCTTCTCGCACTCGCGCAGCTGCAGCGGCATGAGCTTCAATAACTTCATCTATTTCAGGCTTTGACATCTCATGAGCTATACCACCATTAATAGCAGAGCGATAATCTGACGCAGACCAGTTAGTCATGCCTGGCTGATCGATCAACACCGTACCGCCACTGTGTGCCAATTGAGCGAGTATCCTGCCGCCTTCTTCGTGCACCGCGTTTGCTAAACGTTGATAACCGGAAATGATGCTGTCGTCTAGATTCCAAAGACCATCTGACCCTAAGCCCAACATGCCAGACGGGTGTACGGGCGTACCACCGGTGATCTGTAGCCCTACCCCCTCTGCTGCGTAATGACGATGGTAATCGATGTATTGTTCACCCGGCTTGTTGTCTTCTGCGAAACCGGGTACGTGGGCAGAAACCAACACGCGATTTCTAATCTTGAGCGTCCCGCCAGGGTGCTCAATACTTAAAGGGGACAGCAGATGGCCAAACTCTGTTGGTGTTTCGTATGATTGAGTTGTCATGGCCATTTCACATCTTCGTAAACCGCAACCTCATGCCCCATGGATCTTCCAGCTCATCATATTTAAAATCATCATCGCTTACAGCAAACTCTAGTTCATAAAGCCCGGTCGTATCATCTCGGCGTTTCCTTGCACCTTCACTACTCCATACATTGGCCGCCAGTTGATGATGATACCCGCCAGAGCCGTAAAAGCTAGCACCCGGTAGATGCGCAGTTCTAGCAAACCCTAGCTTATCTCGATAAAAATCATCAGCCAGAGCGACGTTGCCTACTTGTAGATGTACATGGCCGATGACAGAACCAATCGGAAAACCGTTCCATTCTGTGGCAGCTGCCTTCGATAAACTCACCTCATTAAGTTCGATTGTTCCAATTTCGATATGTTCGTTTTCGACATTCCAAAGCGATCGATCACGATCTACATATATCTCTATGCCATTACCTTCCGGATCAGTTAGGTAAAGAGCTTCGCTAACTAGGTGATCTGCTGAGCCATCGAGGCGTATATGATTTTCAGCGGCGTAATTGAGCCAGCTACCCAAATCTCCTCGCTCAGGTAGCAAGAAAGCAGTGTGAAATAAGCCTGCAGCTTTGCGGTAGCGCTGGGCATTTCGATCTTGCCGTAAATAAAGCAACGGCTTATCACCTTGACCTAGAGCGCACGTTTGCCCATTAGTTGAAATGACGTTTAGTCCAACACTATCTTCATAGAACTCGACCATCTGTTGGAGATCAACTACCGTCAACGTGACCGTGTTGATCGAAATAGGACCATCGCTTGTCGCCATCGTAAGTTATCCCTTGAGTCGCACGGAATTAGCAAAAAAACCTGCTTTAATCTTAGTCCAAGGTAGCAAATTTATAGGGCGCAAGTCTCCATTTCCCCTGCTGACAAACAGCTTAAAATTCCGGAGAATGAAGGTTTTATGGTTGCTTAAGCCACTTTCACCCTCCAACCCATCTTCAAGCTGCCTTGGGTCAAAACACCAGTAGTCAGCAGTAGCTTCAAGTTTCGTGAATTACCCCACAAAAGTCGCCCAACTTCTATTCAACTGTCCATAAAAGCGCACATTTGGCGCTCTACGTGCTCTTTCTATTCAATCTATTTCCGCTTGAAATGTCACAAGCGTGTGTTGAACGGATACCAGCATGACTTTGCACCGTCAAACCAATACCACCTCAGTACTCGTTAAGGTACGACTTGCTTTCGCGCTGATTTTCGTCACTATCATATTAATCGCCTGTGACAACAATCATTCTCACGACCCAGAGACGACAGAGGCTCGCGCAGAATTTGGCGATGAGTACTGGGCAGAATTAGCACAGACCTACGAACCCTTTGTCACACCACCATTAGGTTCTGCCACCCCACCAGAAGAATTTCAATTTGTTGGGCAATGGGGTGAAGTTATTGACTGGCCATTGATTGCCACTGGCGCGGCTAACCTACCTGACGGCCGCGTGCTTGCCTGGTCATCACAAAAAGTAGATGACTTCGGTGGTATT
>CALJAA010000216.1 GCA_938028465.1 uncultured Granulosicoccaceae bacterium
TTGCGTTGGGTGCGACTGAGTGGCGCTACTACGATGATGCTGGTTACTATATTGGTTGCATGGTTGGACAAACGATAGGCTGGGCGGCCATTATGTTTGGCTACAACACGCGGCCGCCCGATCCTTTGCATTGTGGTGATGCATGGCGAGACCTGTGGATGGAACGGCTTAATACAGCACCAATGTATTTGGGCTTATGGTTGGAGCATCAACGCGAAGATGACTATTGGCTGCGCGGCTCAGTTGGTATCGATTATTCAGCCGTTAAAACACCGGTTTATGCAGTAAGTGGTCATGTTGATTGTTGGCCGAATACAGTGTCGCGATTAATGGAAAATCTATCCTGCCCTAGGCAAGGTTTGCAAGGGCAATGGTGCCATCGTTATCCACAGATGGCTGTCCCAGGCCCTGCAATTGGTTTTATGGATGAAGCTGTGCGTTGGTTTGATCACTGGTTAAAAGGTGAGAACACCGGCATTGAACAAGAACCCATGTACCGCGTGTACATGCAAGATAGTGTTAAGCCACAAAGTTATTATGAAGAACGCCCGGGTCGATGGATTAGCGAGGCGACGTGGCCATCGGACCAAGTTAGCACACAGATACTTCACTTTGGCGAACATAGCTTAAGTGACGATTCTACCGATGCCAGTGTTAAGACTATTAGCTCGCCACAAACGGTAGGGCTTGCCGGTGGCGAGTATATGCCTTGGTTTGCATTTGGGCCAGGAGACGAGTTGGCGGGTGATCAGCAGCCAGAAGATGCTGGTTCAATACTGTTTGATACTGAGCCATTGCTCGAAACGTTTTCGATACTGGGTAACCCCAAGCTGCTTTTAGAAGTATCCAGCGATCAACCGCAGGCTTTGGTGGCAGCTCGCATTTGTGATGTTTGGCCTGATGGTTCTAGCACCTTAGTCACACGCGGTGTGTTGAATCTAAGCCAGCGAGCCAGCAAACAAAATCCTGAGAAGCTGGTAACGGGTGAACGCTACAACGTGGAGTTAACGCTAAACCATGTAGCGTACGAGGTACCGCCGGGGCATAAACTTAGAGTGGCGTTATCAACCAGCTATTGGCCAATTGCTTGGCCATCGCCTCGCAACACAACCTTGTCGATTTATCCGGCCAGCAGCCAACTACAACTGCCGTTGCGTGCCGCGGATGCTGTTGATGCGCCAGCGCAAGCTTTTACACAAGCTAAAGCTGTCAGCAGTGATGTGATTGAGCATTTGCGTAAACACAACGAGCTTCGCGAGCGTAAAGTAGATACGGCCAGCGGCCAATCAGTGCTGGAAATCAAAGTTGATAATGGCCGTCAGCGTTTTACTGATTCTGGCCTTGAATTAGATTCAAACAATTTGCAGCGCTACAGTATTCATCCTGACGATCCGTTATCTGCGTCCGCACATTATCAATGGACATGGGAATATCAACGCGATGATTGGCTCGTGACCACGGAATCAACAACAACCATGACCTGCACTGATACCACCTTCGATGTGGTTGCAGAGATAGTTGCCTGGGAAGGCGGTAATGAGGTGTTTCGTAAAAAGTGGGACGAACAGTATCCGCGAGATCACTTTTAGAGACAAATTGGGGCTATTTAATCGCGGAGCGCACAAATCGGTGTCAATCGCGTTAGCGACTACAACACTCTGATTTGTTGTGATAGGTGTAATCAGTTAGGGTTAGCCAAGTGATAATTACTGTCAAAAAAGAAAGCCCCATCTAAGCACCAGACATTGACCAGTTCATTGGAGAGAGAACGCATGAAAAAGACAGATCAAAAGAACGCAACATTAGAGCTAAGCAGACGTCGATTTATACAAGCATCAGGAGCGCTTGGTGTAGCAGCAGCAACCGGCGGTATGAGTCAGGTTGTGTTTGCGGACGGCAAAAAGATTTTAAAGGTCCGTGCTTACGGTGATCTGCGAAGCCTTGATCCTGCCTTCTCACAAGGTGTCATTGATGAGGAAATCCAAAGTAGTATTTACAGCAAATTAATTCAGTATAAGCCGGGGCGAGAATGGGGTTACCAACTCGATGCTGCAGAGTCGATTGAACAAGCTACCCCAACAACCATAAAATTTAAACTTAAAGAAGGCATCATGTTTACCGGTGGACACGGTGAGATGACGGCTGAGGATGTTAAGTATTCGTTTGAGCGCATCATTGCAGAAGCGACCGAATCAACCAATAAGCCGGATTGGGGAACACTGAAAGAAGTCACCGTTGATAGCAAATACGAAGGCACGATTGTATTTGATGAAGCCTACCCACCAGCATGGAATATTGCCTTGCCTTATATAGTGGGTAATATTGTTAGTAAAAGTGCATGGGAGAAGGCGGGCGGAAAAGTGGATACAACCACACCTTCTGTGTCTGGCCCTTACATGCATAAAGCATGGGAGCCAAAGCAGCGTACCGTATTAGCGCGTAACCCAGATTGGCATGGCGGTAGTGCAGAATTTGATGAAATACACATACTGCCCATTGATGATGAAAGCACGGCACAGATTGCGTTTGAAGCCGGTGATCTAGACTACACACGTGTACCGTTGGGTTCGGTCAGCAACTTAAAGGCTTCTCCACCCGAGAACTCAACCCTCGAAGAATACCCGTCGCTTTTTTATGTATGGGTAGGTATGAATGTCGAAAACGAACAGTTGTCTAATGAGAATCTACGAAAAGCAATACAGCACGCTATCGATGTGCCTTCCATTATGCAGGCTTCCTATTTTGGCGCAGCTCAACCATCAACTGGCATTATTGCACCCGGGCTAGTAGGTCATCGCGAAAAAAGCTTAGTTGCACCTGAAATGAATATCGCAAAAGCGAAAGAGTATCTTGCTGCTGCCGGTATGGAAGGTGGGGTCACGGTTACTCTAGATGTACTCAACAAAGCGGCCAACGTCACCACTGCACAAGTGATACAGGCAACATGCGCACAGGTGGGTATAAATGTAGAGGTGAACTTGCACGAATCAGGCGCGTTCTGGTCGCTAGGTGATTCCAGTGCTGGTGAACGATACAAAGATATTCAATTGATCCTCAACCGCTTTTCAATGGCGCCAGACCCGTCCTATGCAACGGCGTGGTTTGTTACTGAGCAAAAAGGTATATGGAATTGGGAGCGTTACAGTGATGCGGAGTTTGACAAGCTAGAGGCGGCCGCCAAAGCTGAAAGCGACAATACCAAGCGTGCCGCCATGTACGAGAAAATGCAGGACTTAATGGAGGAGAGTGGCGCATATCGTTTCATCACACATGAAGCCACGCCAGTGATTTATAACAACGGAGTGAAACCTGCTTTCCGCCCAGATGGTTTGCCGTTGTTTCGGTATTTCGCTAGCGCTTAATTAGCCTTTGTTTGAGTATCATGTATAAACTAAAGGAGTGGCATTAGCCGCTCCTTTTTGTTGAGTCTGCTTTGTTAATCTATTGCATAAAGCGTATTGGCTTAGGCATATTGATTGTGATGTTGGCAGTTACGCTGCTATTTTTCATGATTCATCTAGTGCCAGGCGACCCTGCGCGCATTCTTCTAGGCCCTCGTGCCACACCTGAGCTAATTGCCAGCATGTCGCAACAGCTTGGCTTGGATAAGCCACTACCGATACAAATACTGATGTTCTTCGCCAATTTGTTTAGGGGTGATATGGGCATGGATGTCATCACCAATCGTCCGGTGGCGGATATCGTTTTTGGGCAGCTGCCCTATACCCTCAGTCTGATTCTTACCGCCATTATTGGTGCTGCGCTTATTGGTATTCCGTTGGGTTGTTACTCGGCGATCAATCGTAATTCGCTAGCGGATCGTGTAACCGGAATATTATCGGTTGCCTGTATTACTGCACCTGCCTTTGTAGTGGCACTATATTCATTATTAATTTTTGCCGTGTATTTAAAATGGTTCCCGGCGGTGGGTGCAGGCGAAAAAGGCGATTTTGGGGATCAAGTGGCTCACCTCGTGCTGCCAGCATTTGCGATTGGCTTGTCGTGGGTGGGTTATTTATCGCGGCTAGTGCGAGCATCTATGTTGGAGGTAATGGGGGAGAATCATATCCGCACGGCCAGGGCCTATGGTTTGCCTGAACGTTTAGTTGTATTTCGCTACGCGCTTAAACTTGCTGTGCTACCAACCGTTACCGTTATCGGCGTTGGAATGGGTTTTTTGTTATCAGCTGCGGTGTTCACCGAAATCGTTTTCGCGCGCCCTGGGCTGGGTAAGTTGATATTTGATTCGATTAGCACGCGTAACTATCCTGTTGTTATGGGGTCAGTGTTAGTTAGCACCATTTTGTTTGTGATTAGTACAACCATATCTGATCTGATTAACGCGTGGTTGGACCCACGAATTAGAGCCTCCTTGTAGTGTTATATCCAAAACCCATTCTTAGCGATTTCGAGCCTTATTATGTTACAGGCGATTAAACGCATATGCGGTGATCCGCTCGGGTTAGTTGGTTTGTTTCTTGTGGCCCTTATGGTGTTGAGTGCTGTATTGGCAAGTGTTATTGCGCCATACGATCCGATTGCCTTAAATATTATCGATCGCCTGCAAGGCCCATCATTTAAACATCTCTTGGGTACCGATCAATTGGGTCGCGATTTGTTTTCGCGCGTGCTCTTTGGTGGTCAAGTGGCGTTAAAAATTGCGTTGATATCCATTAGCATCGCGCTTTGTATCGGCGTTGTGTTGGGTATGATTGCAGGCTTTGGGCCACGTTGGCTAGACAATATTATTATGTTGTTGTTCGACACCATCCGATCGTTCCCCACCGTGATGTTCGCTTTAGCCACGGTTGCTTTAGTGGGGCCGTCGCTGAGTACCGTCGTTGTCATTATCGTAATTACATCCATCCCTACTTATGGGCGTGTCGTACGTACTCAAACGTTAAGCATTAAATCCAATGAATATATCCAAGCTGAACTTGCTATGGGTGCTTCAACCTTTCGAATATTGAGTATGCACCTGTTGCCCAATGTGGTTGGCCCACTTTTTATTCTTGCATCCATGGATATCCCTACCGTCATTGCGCTTGAGGCCGGATTAAGCTTTTTAGGGATGGGCGTAAAGCCACCAACACCATCTTGGGGGAGCATACTGAACGACGGTTATAACTTAATTCGCAATACGCCGTGGCCGATCATAGCAGGCAGTATTCCGTTGGTGCTGGTAACCTTAGGCTTTACGTTTTTGGGTGAATCCCTTCGCGATCTTATTGATCCGAAATTGCGGAAAAGCCTATGAGCAAAAATGTACTCACTATTCGTAACCTATCTGTCAATTACCAAACAGATCAGGGCACCTTGCAAGCGATGCGCAACGTCAACATTGACGTGCCAAAAGGGTCGATAGTCGGTGTTGTAGGGGAGAGCGGTTGTGGAAAATCCACGTTAATCTCAACCATCATTCGCTTGTTAGCCACCAATGCTGATATACCCAATGGCGAAGTCGATTTTGAGGGCCGCGATATTCTCACGCTCTCTGAAGACGAGATGCGTAAACTTCGTGGTGATAGGCTCTCAATTGTGTTTCAGGACCCAATGTCGTCATTGAATCCGGTGTTGACAATCGGTAAGCAGATGACCGATATCCAATACCGTGATAAAAAAACCATGGCGCAAAAAAGACAGCGCTCCATTAATATGCTTGAAAGTGTGGGTATTCCAGACCCAGCAAGTCGCCTCAATCAATACCCACATGAATTCTCCGGTGGCATGCGGCAACGTATTGCTATTGCAATGGCCTTGCAGGCTGAACCCTCATTGCTAATTGCCGACGAACCCACAACGGCTCTCGATGCTACGCTAGAGGTGCAGATCATTCATCTACTCAAGCAATTGCAATCCACTATTGGTTGCTCGGTGTTGTTTATCTCTCATCATTTAGGTGTGATTGCAGAGCTGTGTGATTACGTAGTAGTGATCTACGCAGGCGAAGTAGTGGAGGAAGGCACCGTCAGTGATGTATTTAAGCGGCCCCAACATCCGTACACTGAAAAATTACTGGAGTGCGACCCAGCTAATATTGCGCAAAAGACGCGTGAACTACCCACGATCCCGGGCAACGTGCCTGATTTAGTTTCATTGCCATCGGGTTGTATTTTTAAAGATCGATGCCATACCAAAATTGATCGTTGCGACAACGAACGTCCACAACGAATTGATGCAGCCGATAAACACTATGTTAGCTGCCATTTGAGGTCACCTCAGTGAGTGTGTTGGAAGTCAATGATTTACGCGTTCGATTTCGTGTGCAATCACCTCTACAAGCATTGGTAAGAGGCAATGCTGATCCGTTTATCGATGCAGTACGCCAAGTGTCATTCTCAATTGAAGAGGGTAAGACCTTCACGTTGGTAGGTGAAAGTGGGTCGGGCAAATCGACTCTAGCGCTAGCCGTTGCACGGCTACTGCCGAGTGCAGAAGGTTCGATTAAGTTCAACGGGAGCGAGGTCACTAGCATGAGCGATAGCGAACTGATGGACTATCGCAAACAAATATCCATGATGTGGCAAAACCCAGTGGGCTCGCTGAGCCCCAGAATGAAGGTAGGTTCACTCATCACTGAGCCCTATAAAATTCATGGGTTAAACGATAGAGATCGAAAAGCTGAAGGTAGGCGACTGCTTGAAATGGTAGGGTTGCCCGCGCACTTTAGCCAGCGTTATCCTCATCAACTCAGTGGTGGCCAAGCGCGACGTGTTGGCGTAGCCCGTGCCTTGGCGCTGAGCCCAAAATTAATCATTGCTGATGAACCTACTGCAGGTTTGGACGTATCAGTGCAGGGTGAGATTCTAAACTTATTAAACAAGGTGCAAGATGATTTAGGTGTGAGCATGTTTGTGATCACGCACAACCTGAATGTGGTTAGGCATATTTCAGATCACACTGCAATAATGTACTTGGGTCGTTTTCTGGAAATCGGGCCAACGGATACACTATTTGCTGAGCCAAAACACCCTTATACATCAGCGTTGCTAGCAGCCAACCCTGAGCCTGATCCTGATGCACTACGTGAGCAACTCGAACTAAAAGGAGAGGTACCTAGTTTATTGAATCGGCCCAGTGGCTGTGAATTTCACACACGGTGCCCATTTGTGCAGAGTCAGTGCAAGGATGCGCTACCAGAATTGGCGGGTGAAGAATCGCATCATTACCGGTGTTACTTTCCGATAGCTGAATAATTTAGTGCTGATGTCGATAGGAAAATAACATTAATCAAACGAGGCTGAGGACAGCTCAGCATTAGAGAGCTGTTGCTTAGCCATAGTGGAGGAGGCCCAAGAAACACTTAGTGTGTCTCGTCCAATACGCTCGAAAAATTCAACCACAATATAGTGAGTACCCGCCGTAAGCTGCACAGTGCCAGACTCTTCCCTATTACCGTGTAGGCCATCGTTATCTACTATCAGCTGGCCATTCACGAATAAGCGACTGCCATCGTCAGAGGATGTAAAAAAGGTATAATCATCGTCTGCCGTTACCGTAACGGTGGTTGCGTAGCGAAACCCGTAGTTGTCATCTTGCTGTCGGTTGGAAAGCTCAAACTCGGTTACTTGCCCGCTGCTTACCGGATTCAGCAAATCAAAGTTGGGTAATGATGTCCAGCTACCTTCGAAATATTCGTAGTTAATCAATCCGTCCGAAGCTTCACTTGCTTCAATAGTATTGGTTTTTAATACTTCTAGTGGAATAACCTCCTTGTTAAATCCTGGGCCTGACCAAAGCACTTGCAATCGCTCACCTCCGCCACGTTCGAAAAACGCAACCTCAATATCGTGTTCACCAGCAGTTAAGGTGATATCGCCTTGGCGTTCCCTTGGAGCGTGAGCACCATCGTTATCCACAACTACTTGACCATTAATACTGAGATTACTGCCATCGTCACTAACGGTATAAAACGTGTAGCTGCCGTCACTGGGTATTGTGATTTTACCGGTAAATACAAACGCGAAAAGATCATCCTGTTCTCTGTCGGTGAGCGTGAAGCCATCACTTTGACCCGTTTTAACGGGCGTTAGTGTGTCAAAGTCGGGTAGGCTCGGCCAGAGGCCTTCGTAGTAGGCGTAGTTGAGCTTCGATAGAGAGCCGTTTTCTTCAATAGGTTCAGGTTCTGGCTCTGAATCATCTACGGCAATTGCGCTTAGTGCAGTGTTAGGTATCACTTGCTTAGTAAAGGCAGGGCCTTCCCACTCCACCACTAGTGAATCACCACCAATGTGTTCAAAAAATTCGACTCTAACGTTGTGATTACCGGCGATTAAGGCAATGGTACCTTGTTGTTGAATTGGCCCATGCTTACCATCGTTGTTCACGACAAGCGTATCGTTGATCAGTAAACGGCTACCATCATCTGATCGTGTATAGAAGGTGTAGTTGCCATCGGTAGTTATGGCTAAGTTCGCTTCAAATACAAAGCCGTAGCGATCATTTTGAATTCGTGGATCTAAGCTAAAACCTGCCACTTCGCCTTCGCTAACAGGCGTAAGTAGATCAAAATTGGGTAAGAAATTCCAAGAGCCGTGATAATACGAGTAAGACACCATACCGGCGCTGCCTAATTCGGGGCCACCACCATTATCAGGCGGTACCGTTACAACAAAATCAGAACTGCGAATAGGGCGTTTGTCTAGCTGTGGTCCTTCCCACGAAACCAGTAGTGCATCGCCACCGCTTAATTCAAAATACTGTACTTCAATAGCATGTTCGCCTGCGGTTAACGTGATCGCACCACTCTCTTCACCTTCGAACGGGTGAGGGCCATCGTGGTCCACAACGACTTGATCGTTGATGAGTAACTTACTGCCATCGTCGGATGATAGGAAAAAGGTATAGCTTCCGTCTACTGGTACCGATATTGTTCCGCGAAAACGAAATTGATAGTGTTTGCTGCGTTCCTTTGGCGTAAGCGAGAAGTTAGCCAGCGTGCCCGTTTTAACAGGCGTAAGGCTATCAAAATCAGGAAGAGCCTTATCAAACAAAAGCTCTTGGTAGTATTCGTATTCAAGATTCGGTGTGGTGTCTTCAATTATAGTAGGTTGGTTTTCGGTACTTACCTTTACTTGTACGGTGTGGCCTGATGTAGGCGTGCCGTTCTGGTCTAAACCAAACACCCAGTAGTACCCGGGTATCAATACATTTGTGTTTGAGTTAAGCGTTAGGCTATATTCGCCCACGTTTGTCTTTACGTGATCAATCGGTACAAAGCGCTGATCAGTCGAGTGGTGATGAGTGATTGCCACTAAACGCACCATGTTAAATTTTTCGATATCGTCTGATCCGCTTAATAATATTGTGTCTCCAGCAAAAGCTTCGCTGTCTCCACCGTCAATTGATGGCCTTGTTATCAAGTCTCCAAAAGCATCGTATAAATAAGGTGGTGTGAAAATCTCACCGTTTTGATGGTTGGTTGCGCAAGCGCCGCATAAACCACCACCGGCAGCAAGCACTCGAGCGTCTTTAAGGAGTAAGGCTGTAGAATGATAGTTTCGTGGTTCAAAATGGCGTGATACCACTGTCCACTGTTCAGTCACTGGATTCCAAATCTCTGGTGTCAGCACGGTGCCTGTATCACTGAATTGCACACCGCTGGTGTTACCGCCAATAACCAATACTTCGCCATTGGGTAGCACTACGCTGTTTTGCATAGCGCGAGCATGGTGCATTGGATTGGTATCGGTTATTTGAGGTGTTGCACCGTTTAGATCCATAATGGATGCAGCATTAGTCGGATTTGTACCGCCGCCCGCTACGAGCATTTTTCCGATGTCGTACATTACCGTCGTGTTGTATAAACGTGATTCCTCGCCAATCACATTCTCACCATGTGAGTGCACATGATTGTCGTGATCATCAAGCTTTACCGAGAGTATTTCTGGCATATGCCCTGGGTGAAATAGTGAACCATCGGGCGCGACATTGAGTGCGGGATACCAATCGCGAAAAGGATTGTCTTCGTCTTTAATGATTGTTTCTAAGTTCACCTCATCTAATAAATTCCAACCTGAGCCGTCTGTCCATAATTCAGGATAGGGTGCGGTTACTGTGCCTAGTGACGTCAGTACTTGACCGCTAGGTAATGTGGTGCTGGTGGGATACCAACGGCTCAGTGCCATGGATTCAATTTCTGAAAATTCTGTGGCATCAAATACACTTGTTGTGGCGACAACTTTGCCACCGCCAGCTACAAATACGCGGCCATCTTCAAGCATTGACACACCTGAACAAAACATATCGTGTGAGCTGCTGGGTGTATCACTAAATGATTGTTCGTTCGGGTCGTAAATGGTGCCGTGGGTGGATTCACTAATACCACCGAAGTCATCTACTTTTTGTGATGACCAGGCAAGCACGCGGCCGTCAGGTAGGTTAGCCGCGCCAGTGGCAATCAATGGCCAGTCAATAACTTCACCCCATTGCCCAACAAATTGAAATTCTTCTGGTGGGGT
>CALJAA010000217.1 GCA_938028465.1 uncultured Granulosicoccaceae bacterium
GTGCCGAGTATGGTTTGATGCTGCTGGCTGGCAACAACGGCATAGACATAGCCGGCAATATCAGGCTCGCCCGTCGTTTCGTTATCTACGAAAAGAGGGAACGCCGAGAAAATGCTTTGCTCATTAGCGTCTTTTGGGTTGTCGCCAGCAATCGGGAGTTTTCGGTCTGGCTGCAAGAAGGCTTGTATGGGTTGTAAGTCAATTTGTGATTTTGCTAAACCTTCAATGTTAGGTGGTTGCCCAATGACGGTACCCGTTTTATCGAGCATGTAAACCTCGACGCTGGGGTTAATCATCATGACATGTGGCGCTAACTCACTTAGCCATCGTGGGTTAACTGCATTGTTGCTAACCAAGTTGCCGTTTTCCGCCATGTACATGGCGATGGGCGCGTTGAGTTCTTGGGTAAATTCTAAAAAGTAATCTTGGCTTGAGCGATGCGATACCCACATCACGGATAAACCTAATATCAGCAGTATGATCGTAAAGGCTAATGATAGCCGGGCAAATAGTGTTGTCACGATGCTGCGCTCGACAGCTTATAACCCACGCCCCAAACGGTCTGAATATACTGGGGGCTAGCTGGGTCTTTTTCTATTTTGGCGCGCAAACGATTAATGTGGCTGTTCACCGTGTGCAAGTAGCCATCGTGTTGATAGCCCCATACCTCTTCTAATAACTCTTTGCGATTAAACACGCGTTCGGGAGATACAGCAAAGTAACTCAGCAAATCGAACTCACGGCTGGTTAGTGCAACTTGTTGGCCTGAGATAGTGACCGTACGGGCAGTTGGGTTAAGGATAATGTCGTTAACAGAAATGATGCCTGATTGCGGTGTATCGCGTAATGCATCCACGCGCCTAAAAATCGCTTTAACTCTGGCCATGAGTTCCGTAATGCTAAAGGGCTTAGTGATGTAATCATCAGCGCCGCTATCGAGGCCTGTGACACGTTCAGCTTCTGAGGTGCGGGCGGTGACTAAAATGATGGGAGTGGCTGGGTTGAACTGCCTTACCTGCTGGCAGATAGTTAGGCCGTCTACCTGCGGGAGGCTTAGGTCCAATAGAATTAAATCCCATTGGCTTTTTAGCGCCAGCGTAAGCCCACGAATACCGTCGGCTGCATGTGTTACCTCTAAGCCTAGATCTTGCAAATGCAATTTGACAATATCAGCGATTTCTTGCTCGTCTTCTACTAACAGGATACGTTTTGTCATAGCGTGATCACTTTGCCAAGGAGCCGGGCGTTGATGTTTAATGGGTAAGCGTTTCGACTCTTCCGGTGGCGAAAGTTCACTGATTTCAAGCGTAGGAGGCCATCCTTGGCCTGTTAACTCCAATTACTGAGCGTTAGTTCGCACTGAAACCGAAGATGGCCCACCAACGTTGCCAGCAGCATCTATCGCTCTGATCTCGTAGGTGTATTCAGTATCAGCTTGTAGGTTGTCATCGAAAAAGCTAGTGCCATCGCGAGTATCAACTAGCGTACCGTCACGACGAATCTCATAGCCCGTTACGTACGAATCAGCAGAAGTAGCAGCCTGCCAAAAGATTTCTAGAGCGCTTGTAGAATAAACCTGACCATTAAGCCCAGCTACTGATGTTACGCCGCTCTCGCCGCCCACTTTAGTAATGATGACGCGTGCTACTGGGTTTAGCCAACGGTGTACGGTTGCGTTGATATCACTGATACCGCCGGTAGCGTCTAGATCGCCCAACACGTTACGGTGAATATGTACAAAGCCTTCAGCTTGTGTGGGTACACCGCTTGCGCCAGTGCCCGTGCCAGAAGCTACAACGGGTGGGGGTGCGGGGAAGCCTGCTTCGCCTGGCGCGCCACTGCCAACGACTTCATCGTTTGCTTCGGTGCCGGCATCGTAACCAGGTACATTTAAAACAACGCGTGAACCGGCTGCACCAGTAGGAAGGTTTGCTGAGCTAACGCCGGCAAAACCATCATTGGTTGGTAACAACATACCGGCCATTGAGAATACATCGCCCTCGCCATCGTCAATCATGAAAGTGGCTGTACCGCCTGGTGCGAGCAGGCCATCGCCAGTAACGACGGTTGCGCCAACGCTGGTTAACAATGCCGCCATACCCGACGTATCGCCACCTTCCGCGATTGCTTGCATTTGTGGGGATGCCGCGGCACCTGATCTAAACATCTGCGCACTAGGTGAGTGAGTGGCTAAAATTAACGGCGTGAAATGCATCCCGTTAGTAAGGTTAATGACGGTAACTTCGTAAGTTGAAGCGGCGGCAGTTGCTGATACTACTGAGGCCATTGCGGCCACTAGAGCAGCTTTATAAAAAGTTGATCGTTTCATATGTATTTCCTTATCCGTTATTAATGGTGTTGTTAAATTTTTGTAAGTGAACTTCTGCGTTATGAATGTGAGCGTTCGGAGGGTAGGAAAACTTTTGGCCAGCTAAGTTGTCACGCAGTTATCACGTTTCACTTACGTTTTTGTGAGCTCGCGGTAATGCTTAAACCAGCTGATTTACGTGCATTGGTGAAGGTTTTAATGCCGAGGCAATGGGATAGTGCGCTAAATCGCTGATTTTGATGGCAGGCAAGGCGAGGTTTGCACTATAGTGGCTTAAACGAGGAGCCGTTAATGTCACAACTAAACGCTGATTCAACCCTAACACCTGGCCTGATTGGCGCTCTGCAAAAAACGCTCGCAGCAACATTGCTTGTTGGGGGATTACTAGCGTCGAGTATTGCCCAAGCCACCGTGCCCGAAATCTTGCCTGGCTTTAAGCGCATTCCAACCCAATTTATCGCAGCCCTTGCTGAGCCGGATGCCAATAGTGGTAACGAGGCCAACACATGGGGTATTTGGGTTGAAGACCCAGGTAAGACGGGTGTTTGGTTAAGCCTGTACCCAGTGCTTAAAGCAGCCGGTGGCTACGCGCCAGGTAATTGGTTGTTTGATGAAAACGATTGGTGGGTAGATGAAAACGGTTTGCTAATGCATGCGCCTGATTTTGATTTGCCGGCTGGCGAATATTTGGTAACAGGCGAAAGAGAAGTGACCACGGTATTAACTGTGTACCCTGAAGCAGAGGATGGAACACAGAAGTGGGAGTTGGGTGATGATGCATCGCTATTTGATGTAACTCATATGCCCTGCCGGTCAGCACGCTACACACCACTCGACGGTGAGCAAGCATGTTCGCCTGCCAACGCGGATTTATCTGATTGGAGAGTAGCGCCAGGGAGCGAGATGCCTGAAATTGCAGGTTGCCAAAAACAAGATTACGCTGTGTTGATTGTTATCGGTGTAAAAGAGTAGTATTGGTAAAAAGCGTTACCGCTGAAACGTTTTTGATAATCGACTATTGCGACTTCAAGGGGTGCTATATGCATACCATCGCTAGATTTGTTCCATTACCGCCAGAAGGTCTTAAGCCATCGGAATTTACACCTATTGAAGCATTCACCACGGTTGATAAAACCGAAGTCAATCATTTCTTTTTTGCTAGTGACGACGAAAGCACGCTAGCAGGTGTTTGGGAATGCGCGCCTTGCAAAGAAGTATTTGATGCTTACCCTGTAAATGAAATGATGACCATCCTCTCAGGGGCAGTGACACTCACCAACACAACAGACAATACTCACGACACCTTTGTAGCAGGTGACACCTTTTTTATTGCCAAAGGCACACCCTGCATATGGGAGATAACAGAGACACTGCGCAAGTACTATTTCATTGCGGAATGAACCTTGATAGCTGACTATCGCTGATAGATAAAACAGCGGCCCGGTAGTGCATCAGTTGGTAGTTCGATTTCGTTTAGTGATTTAAAATACATCTTATCGCTAGCTACCATTAACCCACCTTTGGCTAGCATTGGTTCGATGATGGGGGATACCTTGCGCGCAAACTCGTCGTTTTTAGTCAGGTTGTGCCCGCCAAGGTCAGCATGGATCAAGCTAGCTGTGGGGCCAAATCGTTTTAAAGCCTCGGGTAGCGTGTCGTAAACATCACCTAGCAAAATCCTATCATCGGGCGGTGTGCTATCGGGGTGTGAAGCTACGGCGCGTTCAAACACATAAATATCACGCCCTGGCATGACGTCACGCATGTGGTGATAGGTGCGGCCATTGCCCAAACCTAATTCGAACACTGGGCCCGCCAAATCTTTTGTAAGCTCTGCAGCGTGATTAAGGCAAGCGCGTTGTGACACCATGCGATTGATGAAGTAGTCCAAACGGCTGCTCATGTTGGCTATACCTTTACTTGCCTTTTTTCGTGCTAGTTACTACGGGCTAGCGGCGATTGCCTGCGTTAGCTCGTCTAGTTGCTCACAGCCATCAGGGCAAAGCTGTGTTAGCTGCGCAAGGTTGGCACTAGCTGCAACCTTATCACCTTGCATCAAAAACAGCTCGCCTTGATATTCTAAAGCGTCTTTGTGGTTCGGGTCGATTTTCAATGCTTTGCCGTACGCCTTTGCTGATTGTTCCAAGTCACCTTTTTTACGAGAGGCGTAACCAAGCAGATTCCAGGCGTCCGCATCGCCAGGCTCTTCCTTGACGGCCTTCTTTAGTTTTCTGATCGCCTTTTTGTAGCGCTCTTTGTAGATGAGCTTCTCCGCGGACTTGAGCTCAGCGCTCAGATCATATGATGTGCTGTCGGCGAAGGCGATGGAGGCGCCAAATAAAAGGGTGATTAAGATGACGATGTGTTTCATATGAATTCCTTTTTGCTTGATTGTCTTAAGTTATAAGTTATTTGTCGATTTGGTTTGTTAATGTCGATACTATACGTAGATGAACATCTCGCCTAACATCCGCGCTAGCCTATACATGATGCTCTCTATGTTGGGCTTCACTGTCAATGATATGTTTATTAAATCATTAGACGGTAGCTTGCCTGTATCGCAGATTATGGCTATCCGTGGCTCGTTACTGCTGGTATTTATCCTAGCAATTGCGTGGCAGCAACAGGTACTTTCGAGGGTTAGAGAGCTGTTTATCCCATTAGTTCTGTTGCGATCCTTAGGTGAGGCGGGTGCGACCTTGCTATTTTTAACAGCCTTGGCCCATCTGCCATTTGCAACTATATCAGCGATCCTCCAATCCTTGCCTCTGGCGGTGGCCATGGGTGCTGCGATATTTTTAAGCGAGCCGGTGGGTTGGCGTCGGTGGATCGCGATTGGTATTGGCTTTGTTGGTGTGCTCATCATTATTAGGCCTGGCAGCAGTAGCTTTGATGTTTATACAGTGATGATTCTGGTGTCTGTTTTATTTGCAGCAGGTAGGGATCTCATTACGCGCCGTTTGCCAAAAGCCCTGCCATCATTGCTGGTGTCTGGCGCCACCACGGTTACCATCGCCATCATGGGTATCGTGCTGACGCAAGCGCAAGGTGACTGGCAACCAGTTAGTGGGGTGCAAATAGCTACGCTATGTACTGCCGCCTTTTTTCTGTTTTTTGGATACCAGTTTATTGTGCTGGCAATGCGCACAGGTGAAGTGGCGTACGTTGTACCGTTTCGTTATACCAGTTTGCTTTGGGCGGTGATATTTGGCTATGTCGTTTTTAGTGAGGTGCCTGATTTTTATACGGTGCTGGGTTCGAGTATTGTTATATGCACAGGCTTATTTACTCTGTATCGTGAAATCATTTCCGGCAGGCGGTCTGTGGTATCGACAGCGGCTCAATCACAGGGCAATGTTTGGCATGAGCAAACTACGCGTAATGATTCGAAAGAGATTAAAGAATAAAACACTTAACGAGGTAACCAATGTCTGAATATTTAACTGATGAAGCGCGTGATACGCACTTTCGTAAACTGGCTGATCGATTTATTGATACGGCTAACCGTCAAACGGAGGATACCGACTTAACGGTTATTAATTCTGCGCTTCTTTATGCGGCAGCTCGGTTTTGTTCGTTTGTGATTGCTAGCAAAGCAGGTGAGAAGGATCGATATGAAAAAATGAAGCCTGAGGCAATTGAATACTACGGCGAGGAATTTAATAAAATGTTAGCGCAGAATCTTGAAAACTATGGTGAAGTGTTTGATGACGATGGCGGCGAAAAAGATACACATTAGGTAGTAGTCATCAAGAGTGGCGCATAGTGAGCTCAAGA
>CALJAA010000218.1 GCA_938028465.1 uncultured Granulosicoccaceae bacterium
ATCGTCTGCGCCAACACTAACCAGCTTGCCTTTGAAATTTCGTCGCCCTTCAACACCGGACAACAACTTAATTTTTACCGTTTGCTCAATATGCTGCGCAAACTGCTCAGCGGTAAACAACGGCCGATCAACTCCAGGGGAAGACACCTCGAGCAAATACGCCGAGCTAATTAAAGGTTTGCCATTAGTCTCTTCAACATCAATCACCGCATTAATTTGCCGACTGACAGTAGCGCAATCTTCAACATCAATGCCTTCAGGCTTGTCAATGTATATGCGTAATGTATTGCCATTTTCCGTTTGGCCCATCTCTGCACCAATAAACTCATAACCCAAGCCAGTAACGATGGGCTCTAGTTTTTCGACAACATCTATCGAGGCACGACGCATTTAATATCTGGTTCCTGAAAACATGTACTTTATATCTTGGCTTAACCCGGAGGGCACCTAGCCCACCTTCGCGGGGATGCCCAACAAAAATTACCCCAAAAACGCAAAAAGCTCCCATGGGAGCTTTTCATAAAATTCTGATTATCTGGCCACCCAAACACGGTGGACCGCATCCTTGTTTGGTTCATAACACCTAACAAAAACACATAATTAAGCTCGAAGAAGCGTTGCTTTCGAAGAGGGAGTTCGCTTCCGATCCGCGCATTGTATCAGCCTACGCCCTAGATGCGGCATTTTTGCGCTAAATCTCTCATTGCATGCTGCAACAACAGTGCCGAACGGCCTTAACTTCCGTTTTCCACGCCATTATCGTCAATTTCAAAGCGCACCAACACCTGCCCCTGTGAAACTTGCTGACCCACTTTTACACAAATCTCCGCAATGACAGCATCATGCGGCGCATTTAGCGTTTGCTCCATTTTCATGGCCTCTAGGCTTAATACTGCCGCGCCACTCTCCACCGCCTGGCCCTCTTTGCAAGCAATTTGGGTAATTAACCCAGGCATAGCCGCCGTCAGTTCGGTTTGCGCTTGCCCGCCCCCAGTATTCTTATGATGTTGAGCTTTGAATATTCGCGTGCAGCTATCACCCAAATGGATATCCAGAAATTCTTGCGTATCCAGTACATATACTTGTACACGCCTACCATCGATGACTGCGGGGCTGCCTTCAGTGGGGCTGCCAACAGTGGGGCTGCCAACAGCGCCAGCAAATGTGCCTGACAAGACAATGCGATGTGAAAAATTGGGACCAGTGACCAGCCAGCTTTGACCAGCTTGCTTTTGCAGCAGTACCGCTTGGCCCGCATCACCCTCAGCCAGACACAATTCGCACAGCCGGGTCGGCTTACCCCAGAGTTGCCATGCTCCAAGGGTTGACGCTAGATTCCAATCATTACGGTTAGTTGACCAAATCGTACTGGCCAGTGCCGCCACAGCTACCGCTTGTGTCGGCGGATTATGCTCAACCAATCTATCGAACTGCTCTTCGATCAATGTGGTACTGACATCCCCGGCCAGCACAGCTTCATGGTTACACAGGCTAAGTAGAAAATCCCGATTGCTTATCGTGCCAAGCATCACTGTATCGCGCAGCATTGTGGAAAGCTGTTTAAACGCCTGAGCTCTGTTGCTACCCTTAGCAATCAATTTCGCTAGCATTGGGTCATAGAACGGCAGTATCTCATCGCCCTGCTCTACACCACCGTCCACCCTACCTTCAATAGGCCATCGTAAAATATCCAAGCGACCGGTGGCTGGTAAAAAACCTGCTGGCACATCCTCGGCATAAATCCGCGCTTCAACTGCATGCCCAGTTAATTGGATGCTTTGCTGCTGCAATGGCAAGGCTTGCCCATCAGCGATATAAAATTGCCATTCAACAAGGTCGAGCCCAGTGACACTTTCAGTAACCGGGTGCTCCACTTGCAAACGGGTGTTCATTTCCATAAACCAAAAATCATTTTTTGTCATCGAACCGGAGCCGTCGACAATAAATTCGATCGTCCCAGCACCTTCATAGTTGATGCTTTTTGCTGCTTGCACAGCGGCCTTACAAATAGACTGACGAAATGCTTCACTTATTCCTGGAGCTGGAGACTCTTCAATCACTTTTTGATGACGGCGCTGCAAGGAACAATCTCGCTCAAAAAGATGCACAACGTTGCCCTGTTGGTCACCAAATATTTGCACCTCGATATGACGCGGATGCGTGATGTATTTTTCGAGCAATACATGGTCATCACCAAAAGCGGACGCTGCTTCCCGACGCGCACTAGCCAAGGCTGCTTGAAACTCGTCGGGTGTTGTAATCAACCGCATGCCTTTTCCACCACCGCCCGCTCGAGCCTTGATCAATAATGGGTAGGTAATTAACGCAGCTTGTTCAAATAATAAATCAGCATCTTGCTGCTCACCATGATAACCAGGCACAACCGGCACACCTGCATCAATCATGCGTTGCTTAGCTGCATCCTTATGCCCCATCGCTCGCAAAGATTCGCTTTTCGGGCCGATGAAAATTAACCCAGCCTCTCTGCAACGATCAGCAAACTCTGGGTTTTCTGACAAGAAGCCATAGCCCGGGTGTATGGCTTGGCAATTCGTTTTAACTGCTGCGTCGATGATGGCCGTGATATTGAGGTAACTCTCGGCAGGCAATGCACCACCTATCTCAACAGCTTCATCAGCGAAGGCCACATGGGAAGCCTTAGCATCAGCTGTGGAATAAACAGCCACCGACCGTAAGCCAAGTTTGCGCGCTGTGTAAGTAATACGTAGCGCTATTTCACCGCGGTTAGCTATGAGCACGGAATCATAGTTTTTTATGACACTCATGGCTTACATCCTAAACACGCCAAAGCGCGTATCCTCAATAGGAGCATTAAGGCTAATGGATAAACTTAAGCCCAATACATCACGTGTCTTGCGCGGATCAATAATGCCATCGTCCCAAAGCCGTGAAGAAGCATAAAGAGCGGAAGATTGCGACTCAAACTGATCGATAATAGGCTGCTGAAACACAGCGTCTTCTTTTTCTGACCACTCACCACCTGAACGTTTGATGGCCGCGCCTTTAACCGAAGCCAACACACCTGCCGCTTGTTCACCGCCCATCACCGCTATTTTGGCATTGGGCCACATCCATAAAAATCGAGGATCAAAAGCACGGCCACACATACCGTAGTTACCCGCGCCATATGAGCCGCCCACAATAACCGTAAGCTTAGGAACCTGAGCGTTAGACACGGCCGTGACAAATTTAGCGCCGTGCTTGGCAATACCGCCTGCTTCCGCGGATTGTCCTACCATAAAGCCTGTGATGTTTTGCAAAAACACTAACGGAATTTTACGTTGGCAGCAAAGCTCAACAAAGTGCGCACCCTTAACAGCAGAATCAGAAAACAACACACCGTTGTTACCTATGATGCCAACGGGCATACCGTGAATATGCGCAAAACCAGTTACTAAGGTTTCGCCAAACAAGGGTTTGAATTCGTTAAATTCGGAATCATCAATGATACGGGCAATGATGTCGCGCATATCAAAGGGCTGGCGAGTATCAGCTGGGATCAAACCACATAGCTCTTCGGCATCATATTGAGGAGGCACACTCTCTTGTCGCTTGACGGTTGTCGGCAACACTTTATTAAAACCAGCCACACATTCACGTGCTAACTGCAAAGCGTGTTGATCATTATTCGCCAAGTAATCTGCTACACCTGAAAGCCTAGTGTGGGTATCGCCTCCGCCCAATACTTCAGCTGTTACTTCTTCACCCGTGGCGGCCTTGACGAGCGGAGGGCCAGCGAGAAAAATCGTGCCTTGCTCTTTAACGATGATAGTTTGATCAGACATGGCAGGCACATAGGCGCCGCCGGCAGTACAAGAGCCCATGACTACGGCAATTTGCGGGATCCCCATTGCTGACATGGTGGCTTGATTAAAAAAGATTCGGCCAAAATGCTCTCGATCTGGAAAGACTTCATCCTGATTAGGTAGGTTAGCGCCACCACTATCCACAAGATAAATACACGGCAAGTGGTTTTGTTGTGCGATTGCTTGAGCACGTAAATGCTTTTTGACAGTTAGTGGGTAGTAGGTGCCCCCTTTTACTGTTGCATCGTTACAGATGATCATGCAATCAGTGGCACATACAGGAGCAACGCCTGCAATCAGTCCAGCAGATGGAACGGCATCATCATAATGACCAAAGCCTGCAAACAAACCCACTTCAAGAAACGCACTGCCTGGGTCAATCAGGCCATTGATGCGATCACGTGGCAATAATTTACCGCGCTTTAAATGCCGCTCACGTGAGGATTCAGTGCCACCGAGTTGCAAGGATTGAGCAACAGTTTGTATCTGCGTAATCTGTTCATGCATACGCCGCGCATTGTTAATATAGGCTTCACTACGGGTATCGCATGGGGATTCAATTTGCATGGGAATGTTCGTCTAAACGCTTAGCTTGAAGAGTTGGCGAAGAGTTCACGCCCTATCAGCATACGGCGTATCTCACTAGTACCTGCACCAATCTCATATAGCTTTGCATCGCGCAGCAGTCGACCTGTTGGGTAGTCATTGATATAACCATTGCCACCCAAACTCTGAATCGCTTCAAGTGCACACCAAGTGGCTTTTTCAGCCGCATATAAAATACAACCTGCCGCATCTTGCCGAGTCGACTCACCTCTGTCACACGCTCTAGCGACTGCGTAAACATAAGCACGGCAAGCACTGGCTGTGGTGTACATATCAGCGACCTTACCTTGCATTAACTGAAACTCACCGATTGCTTGGCCAAATTGTTTGCGTTCGTGCACATAGGGCATCACCACATCTAAACATGCAGCCATAATACCGACTGGGCCACCTGCCAACACGACCCGCTCGTAATCTAGACCAGACATTAGAACATTAACGCCCTTGCCTTCTATTCCTAATACTTGCGCCTCGTCCACTTTGCAATTATCGAACACCAACTCGCAAGTGTTAGAACCACGCATCCCCAATTTATCAAGCTTGGGTGAGGTACTAAATCCGGCCATGGTTTTTTCAATGATGAATGCGGTGATGCCACGCGGGCCCGCATCGATATCGGTTTTGGCATACACCACAAGCGTGTCAGCATCGGGGCCGTTGGTAATCCACATTTTATTACCGTTGAGCACATAACCATCGCCTGTTTTGGTGGCACGCAACTGCATTGATACCACATCGCTGCCAGAGCCAGGCTCTGACATCGCTAGAGCACCAATGTGCTCTCCACTAATCAGCTTAGGCAGGTATCGCGCCTTCTGTTCGTCATTGCCATTTCGAGAAATTTGATTAATACAGAGGTTTGAGTGAGCACCATAAGACAAACCAACGGATGCTGATGCTCTACTTATTTCTTCAACACATATACAGTGAGCCAGATAACCCATATCCACCCCGCCATACTGCTCACTTATCGTAATGCCATGCAAGCCAAGTGCACCCATTTTTTGCCAAAGCTCATTGGGGAACTCATTGGTTTTATCAATAGTGGCCGCCTGCGGTGCTATCTCATCCTGTGCAAATCGATGAACCATATCGCGCATGGCGACAAGCTCATCACTCAACTCAAACTGTAAACCTGCGTTGAACATAAAATTACGCTGCCTGATTAATTGAGGTTAGTGTATCCGGGTTATTAAATTGTTGCCATGCCAAGGTGCGCTGAACAGCCGCCGCCTCCATAGCCGCAAGCTTAATCGGGCCGTAGCCTTTTATTAGCGTTGGAACTGCTAAAATAGCCTTTGCAGCTTCAGTTTGATCCCCGTGCCTTAGCTTATCCAGCAAGGCATCCATATCTTGCTCATAGGTTTTTATCCAAGCACGCTCTTGGCGGCGTTCGTTTGTGTAACCAAACATATCGAACGGAGTACCTCGCAACCCTTTTGCTCGAGCCAACATTTTAAACAACGTTAAAACAGAACTACCAAACTCGCGCTTTTTGGGTCTGCCCAATGGGCCGAGCTTTGATATTAATGGGGGCGCAAGATTAAACGATAGTTTAAAGTCCCCATCAAATTGCTGGCTAATCATGTTGTTAAACTCAGGCGAGGAATACAAGCGAGCCACTTCGTACTCATCTTTATATGCTAAGAGTCGAGCATAGTTGTCAGCCAGCGTTCGAACCAGTGAACCATTCAAACCACGAGAATCACACAAGGCTTTAAATTTATCGACCGCAGCCAAGTACCGCTTAACTAATCGATTACCTTGATAATTGCGCAAGTGCTCAGCTCGATGGGCGACTAGCTCATCAACTGACATTTCTTCCACGCTGCTGTCGGCATCATTATCTTGCAACAAATTAATCACTCGTGCAGGATCAGCTTGTAAGGTTCGACCTACTTCTAATGCTTTCAAATTTTTATCTACGGCCACACCATTAAGCTCGATTGCCTGCCTTAACGCATCAAGCGATACCGGCAATCCACCAGACTGCCAAACATAGCCCAGCATAATAATATTAGTGGCTATGGAATCTCCTAATAGTTGTTCGGCTATTGATCCAAACGGTTGTATCTGCGATTGCGTAGCAACGTATTCTTTGATCTTGCGCTCAACTTCGTCACTACGAAAATCAACATTATGATTTTTGACAAAATCAGATACAGGCAACGTGTTGGAGTTGATCACACCCAACGTACGTGACGGTTCGCATAACACAGTTACATCCGCCGATGATGCAACCACACTATCTGCAGCAATGAGCAAATCAGCACCGCCTGCAACAATGTGCGGGCTCTTTACTTTGTCCGTCTCTTTCGCCAAGCGAACAAAACTGGATACCGCTCCACCTTTTTGTGCCAGCCCAGCCATATCTAATATCATGCTGGCATTACCATCGATATGAGCCGCCATGCCAATAAGCGAACCTATGGTGAGTACGCCTGTACCGCCGACTCCGGTAATAACGATGTTCCAATCATTTGCTTCAAGGTTAGGCATATCTGGTATCGGCAGAGACCGGCCCTCATCAAACGCGGGTAATGACTGTTTTTTTAACTGCCCGCCATTGATCGTTACAAAGGACGGACAGAAGCCATTGACACAGCTGTAGTCTTTGTTACAACTGGATTGGTTGATTTTTCGCTTGCGACCAAACGCTGTTTCAATCGGTTCAATAGCGACACAATTAGACTGCTCCGAGCAATCACCACAACCTTCGCAAACTGCCGGATGAATAAACAATCGTTTTGGTGGGTCAGCAAGCAGGCCTCGTTTACGTCGACGGCGTTTTTCAGCAGCACAGGTTTGTGCATATATAATGGCGTTGCAACCTTTAAGCGTGCGCAACTCTCGCATTAAGGTATCAAGCTCATCACGATGCTTAACGATCACACCAGCCGCGAGCTCACTCTGTGGATAAAGTTCTGGCTCATCGGAAACTAAATAAACCGGCGATACACCTTCTGCTTTTAATTGTTGGCTGATCTGCCCGGGTGTCAGTTCTCCATCGAGAGATTGACCACCCGTCATGGCGACTGCATCGTTGTACAACACTTTATAGGTGACATTGACGCCTGAGGCGACCGCTCCACGTATTGCTAACAAGCCAGAATGAAAATACGTACCATCACCGATATTGACGAAGCGATGTTCGTCGGAGGTGTAATGGGCTAGCGCTGTCCATGGCATACCCTCACCACCCATTTGCGTAAACGTATCCGTGCTGCGATCCATCCACTGCACCATATAGTGACAACCAATGCCCGCCAAGGCTTTTGAGCCTTCAGGCACTTTGGTAGATGAATTGTGCGGACAGCCAGCACAAAACCAAGGACGTCTTTCTATTGGGGCCGAATGCGCTTGCTTCTGCGTGGCGCGTGCTTGTAGGTAGTCAAGCCGCTGCTGAACTCGCTTCTTTAGTGATTCGTCAAAATCAAATTGCAGTACACGCTCAGCGATTGCTCTAGCGACTTTTGATATAGACAACGCAGCGGATAGTGGAAAAAACGGTTTATCATGCTGATCGAATTTGCCAACTATCCTTGGCCGTACATCAGCACGCCAATTAAATAATTGTTGCTTGATTTGATGTTCAATTATTTCGCGGCGCTCTTCAACAATCAACACCTCTTCAAGTCCTTCAGAAAACTCTCTGATACCTTCAGGTTCAAGCGGCCACGGCATACGAACCTTATAAAGCCGCAAGCCGATTGCATTGATGGCGTCTTGATCAATACCGAGTTCCTCTAACGCCTGGCATACATCCTCAAACGCTTTACCCGTTGCAACAATACCAAACCGAGCATTAGGTGAATCCAATATCAGTTTGTCTATTTTGTTCGCCCGAGCATAGGCAAGAGCTGCATAGGCTTTGTGTTCTTGCAGACGATCATCTTGAACTAATGGTGGATCAGGCCAGCGGATATTCAAACCGCCATCAGGTAAATGGTAATCCGTTGGTGTGTTGAACGATTTGTACTCATCACCAATGCTAACCACCGCACTGGTTTCGATTGTGTCGGATATGACCTTCATGCCTACCCAACAACCCGAGTATCGAGACATCGCAATGCCAAACAAGCCCAGCTCGATAAACTCATGCACTGACGAGGGGTACAACACGGGCATGACTGCTGCCATAAATGCATGGTCAGATTGGTGCGGCAAAGTTGATGACTTAGCAGTGTGATCATCACCTGCTAAACACAACACACCACCGTGCGGTGAACTACCAGCAGCATTACCATGTTTGAACACATCACCGCTGCGGTCCACGCCAGGCCCTTTTCCATACCAAATACCCAACACGCCATCACGAGTCGCATTGGGTGTTATCGGAACTTGTTGGGTTCCCCAGATGGCGGTTGCCGCTAAGTCTTCATTAACGCCAGGCTGAAAAGTAATATTGAGAGGATCAAGGTGAGCTGACGCTAATGCGAGCTGTTGATCGTAACTACCTAATGGCGAACCACGATAGCCTGTTATAAACGAAGCCGTGTTAAGCCCGGCCTTAGCATCACGACGCATTTGCGCCATGGGCAAACGAATTAAGGCCTGCGTACCACTAAGAAAGACTTGGCCAGCATCGGCTGTATACTTATCATCTAAGCTGTGCAATTTACCCATCGTTCACACTCTCTAAGCCACTGACTTAAATCAGATTAGGATTGTCTTTGAACGTTCAATTTAGCCTAAAACAGGTAGTGCAGCGGCAATTATTTTGTTGCTTTTATCGCTTATAGGCATTGACAGCCGTTATATCGAAGAAATGTGAGGAAATGAGGTTGAGATCGTTCAGAGATAGAGCAGAAACGAAAAAAGGGATGTGATTGCCACATCCCTTTCAATCAATAGTAGCGGCGAAAGGTAAAGCCAAGCTACCGCTTAAGCAGCTTTTTTACTATTTGTTATCGCCGTAAATGCAGCAGAGAATTCATTTTTGAGCCGATCATGATATGGCGTCATATCCCACTGAAAGTAAGGATCAGGCGTAGCCCAACCTTCACCATAGGTAGCAGCCAACATGGCTTTGGCATCATTCGGAATCAGCACTTCCACATCAGAAAAATTAGCAACCTGTAGCGGTAGCATCATATCTAATGAACATTTGTGTGCAAGATTGTACGAACAAAGCTCACCTGTTGTTGGGCGGTAATACATTAAAAACATATCGACCGACGGCAGATCAGGAAAACACAAATTGAAATTGCCTAAATGGCCATTGCCCGTAACGGTATGACCTGCAGCCCTCAAGTGATCCATGACTTCATGTAATTTTGCAGCAGCTTCTTCAGGCGTTTCCGCCTCCACAACAAATCCAGAATCAAAATCATCATCATGCGCGATAAATTTACCATCGCGTATTAGGCCTAACAACGAACCGTAGGCAACAAACAAACCAGACGTGCCAGGCACATTCGCTAATGCTTCTTGAGCCAAAGTGTATGCATCAAAGATATCATTCGACCAACCCGGCTGATCAACCGGCGGCTTAAACAAATAGCCCGCCTTCGCGCTCACCATAAAACCATCATCTAGGTGAGCTTGTAATGAATTATCCCCTGCACCCAATGGGCTGGTTTCGTCAACAATCAACCAACTGCCATCTGGCAATTCGGCTTTTAATTGATAGACCTCTGGTAAGGCAGCCGTTAGGCTCTTTGCCGCTCTAAAAACAAATGAGCCGTAATCAGCACTAACACGATTGTTTAAAGGCACTTTCGTTAACAGGAGATCATCTATATAGATACCAATCAATCCTTCGCTAGTGCTAGGTACAATACCGTCGACTCGAAGTTTATTGGCTGCTACTTTTATGCTAGCTTTTGGCATCATGGCAGAACTCACTGATTTCCTAAGAAAGGAGAACATGTTGATCATTTAAACTAATCGCAAGTGATCTTTAGCCTGTATACTCGCTACGAAACGGCCAACTTGAGGGTCTTCTGTCTTGTATCGAGCATAACCCTGCCCTTCACATGAGTAAGTGCACTCAAAGCTGTTTTCACGAAGCGATGCAATGAAATCATCGTGTGATTGAAAGCGACGGTAGTGAGTTGTACCGAATTCCTTTGGCATGTCCTTGTCACCATCAAGGCGGAATTCAAAGAACAAGATTGAATCTTTGTTTAATACTTTCGAAAAGCTTGCAAGCTGAGCCTGCTGCACTTCTTCAGGTATTGCATGCTGAAAAAAACGAGAATACAAAACAACTGGCTTACTGAAATCAACCAGTTCTTTTAACGCATCAGCTGCATCTTCGATATTAGCTTCAACGGCTGCAAAGCGTTCATTGCTATCGGCAAATTCACCTAATTCATCGCAGATGACTTGATCAGTCACTACAACGTTATGGCCCAAGCCATGAAAGAACCGCGAATCGCGACCGTTACCGCAACCAACTTCAATGATCGTGGCGTCAGTGCTATGCAACCAAGACTGTACAAACACCGCAAATTGCGAAGGGTGAGAAGGCACAGCAGAGCTGGCGTATACGGACTGCCAGTAATCAACGTTAGCGAGCATATCTATTATTCTCCAAAGGAATGCCGAAACGCGGCTAGGTATTAGCCGAGTAATAGCGCCACAGTTGCAAAATCCGAACCACATGACGGCTTAGCTACGCCCTTTCAGCGAGCCATAAGGTGTAAATTGGGACTCGACCGACATATTAGTGAGCAATGCTATGAAGGCTGATAAGCAGCAATTAGATGGTTTTTTGGCAAAACATACGGACTGGACTGCCGATAATGACAAGCTTTACAGGCGTCTGCGCTTTGATAACTTCCCCGCCGCTTTCGCCTTTATGACGCAAATAGCGATCATCGCCGAGAAGCATGATCACCATCCAGATTGGAGTAATAGCTACCGAACGGTAGAAATTTGGCTAACCACCCATCAATACAAAGGCATCAGCCAACGAGATTTTGATTTGGCTGAGGCCATTGATGGGATTGTTGGCCGTCATTCCCGCGAAGGCGGGAATCCATGTTGAACGAAGTGTGGATCTACCCCGGAGGGCACCTAGCCCGCCTACGCGGGGATGACAGCCTAAGCGCGCCCTTTCGGAACCACCTCATAGCCTGGTTCTTCTGGTTCGTCATCAACCATATCGGCTGGAAACCCATCCGCCAACACACTAACACCTGCCGACTCTTCTAAACGCTTAATAATATTAGGCGACCACTCTCTGGGCCCATAGCGCTCCTGCCCATCTTCCATTATCTTAATCATGAGTGGGCTGATTTCTAGCTCGACACCAGAGCGCTCAGCAATGCTTTGGAACAAACCGATGTCTTTTAATACTAAGTCCATCGTAAAGTTGATATCACGCGAGCCATTTAATATTACCTGGCTTTCAGTTTCATGAACAAATGAGTTGCCTGACGATATGCGTACAGCTTCATAAGTTGTCGCTAAATCCATGCCCGCTTTTTTAGCCGTAACTAATGCCTCACAAAGCGTAAGAAGATTAGCAGTGGCTAAGTAATTGGTTAACACCTTGAGTACTGAAGCGGTACCCAGTTCACCCGTGTGTAAAACACGTCGTCCTAATTTAGTTAGCACGGGCAGCATACGTTCAAACACTTCACGCTCACAGCCTGCAAAAATTGAAATATTGCCAGTTGCCGCTCGGTGACAACCACCCGATACAGGGCAGTCCACTGCATGTGCACCAATCGCGTGCACCTTTTCACCTAAGCGCAGTACCTCAGCTTGATCGGTCGTGCTCATCTCTGCCCATATTTTACCTTTCGATAAACCCGCTAATATGCCGTCATCATCTTCAAGTACCGCAGCACTTGCAGCAGGTGATGGTAAACAGGTTATCAGTAGATCACAAGATTCAGCCATCGCCTTGGGCGTCTCACCCCACTTAGCACCAGCATCAAGAAAAGGTTGCGCAACTGATTTATCTAAATCTAGAACTGTTAGATCGATACCATTGCGGAGCAAACTTCCCGAGAGCTTACCGCCCACATTTCCTAATCCGATAAAACCTGTTTTCATAATGTTCTCTGTTAACTTAGCTTTTACTTATGGCTTGGGTAGTAAAGATGTCAGATGATTGGACAATGCATCGACGGCATCTTGTAGTGGGCCATCATTGTCGATAGTCGTGTGATTCTGTGGCGACTTTATATCAAGCTTTTTATTACGGCGCAATCGCTGAGCGACTTCTTCGTCGCTATCACGCATACGGGCATTCAACCGTTGGTTTATGGTTTCAGGCTTGGCTGCAATCAGAACAACTTCGATCTTTGGAAAAGCCGCCTTAATCGCCTCTAGTGCCCCACGGCTTCCGTTAGCCATCACCACCTTGCCTGCGGCGATTTTATCCAGAGCATGTTTTGGCAGACCATAGTAGTTACCATTAGCCTGCCAACTCACCGCAAAATCACCACGTTCAAGGGCCTGCAAGAATTCCGCTTCGGATAAAGAGTCATGCACTTCATTGTCAGGGTTGCATGGGCGCGTGATTACTCGTTTTAGAAAATGCACCTGCCGATGATCAATGAAGCGTTGCTGCACAGCTTTAAGTACGCTGTCCTTACCAACTCCGCTGGCTCCGATCACCAGCAAAAGGCATCCCGACTGAGTTTTTAGGCTTGATGACATACACAGGTATAAACCGCTGTTAACGTTAATGAGCATAGCAGAGGCGGTTATTTCGTGAACTAGTCGATAGTTGAGATAGTAAAAACGTGTCGCAGTGCTGTAGCCACTGGAAAATCAGCACTTTAAGCCGCTGCTAAGGAGTGTCCAACTATGATTTCAATCACCCATGCTACATCGATCCATCCTGTGCAGCCTAGCCGTGATCGCCGCGTTCGCAAGCTCCCCGGCCCTGTCCATAACCCCTGCGGAGCACTGGAAGGACAGCTACTCAGTGGGAGATCAGTGCTACTGCGTGACAACTTTCGATCATGGCGCCGGCACAATAGAAGTCGATACCCCAGCTGGCGTTAAAACAGTACAAGAAGTTTGCGAAACCATAGGCGCTGGTCCAGGCGTGGGAAGTAACCCTGTGTACAACGATGTGCAGTGTGGTAACGGACCAGCTAACGAATCAGCCGATGAACGAGTTTGCCCAGGGCGCGTTGACTTGGGTGAAGACGGTTGTTCCATACTCGGGCCAACATGGAACTTAGACCGTTTTTTTACAGCACCAGGGGTCGGCACAACGGGTGATACTACGCCTAATGAAACCGATGGCTCGACTGACGGTGCAACATCTGGTTCCACTTCTGGTGGCACTACCGACCCAGTGATCGAAACTGAGCTACCGCCGGAAGGCATTTTGTTTGAAGCGGAAACTGCCGTTACGGCAGATAGCCGATGGTTCACTAGCACAAGCGATACACTGCAACAAGATACCAGTAGCGACCCCGATGCGAATCATAGTTTTAATGCGGGTAACGCAACTTATCTAGAGCTGCTACCTGACACTCTAGTGGAGGAAGGCGATACAGTCACTGAAGATAATCAATGGAACGACCCAGGGTTTGGACCTGTTTTACAATATGATATTGATGTTCCAGAAGCCGGTGTTTATGAAATCGTAGTACGCGGTTATGCCACTGGAGAATTTGATCGACGAATACATGCGGGCGTGGATGGCCTTTGGACATCAACAAGTGACAACATCACCTTGTGTGAAACTAACCGATGGTCGTGGTCTAACTGCAATGATGCCGTTAATACAGTGGAGTTTGGCTCAGCGGGCATACACCAGTTATTATTTTCCGCAGCTGATGACGGCTTCGAGCTTGATCAGTTTGTATTGACTCGCTTGGCTGGAGAGGCAGTTTCAACTGGGCCGGAAACCGAA
>CALJAA010000219.1 GCA_938028465.1 uncultured Granulosicoccaceae bacterium
CTATACATATCCTTAAAGTAGGAATCTCGAACTTCATTGAGTGGTTTGCCTCTTAAGGCTCATGCAAGCAAATACTTGTTTGTTATTTGTTTAAAACTTAAGAGGAGCACTTCCAATGCAACAACGAATAATTACTACAAATATAAAAATCATGAGTTTCATACTCTCTGCCATTTTGTTGGGTTTCTTTACAATCGCTGTCGCCGCCGCTGCACCGCTCGATAAAAGTATGGGTAGTTGGGTTAATAAGCAATACACGGTCAAAGGTGAGTGGTCGATAGAGCAACGCGGTGATCAACAAGTCATTACGTTTAACGAGAAATTTAAAACAAAAAAAGGCCCAGATCTAAAAGTGTTTTTATCAAAGCGTTCAATAAAAAACGTAACGGGCTCTAATGCCACTGAGGGCTCGCTATTAGTTTCAGCCCTTAAAAATAACAAAGGAAAGCAAGAATATGTGTTACCTGCAGGCATTGATGCTAGCGATTACACATCGTTGTTAATACATTGCGAAGCCTATAGTGTGCTGTGGGGTGGTGCTGATTTATAGTAGCGTTGGTAAAGGGCAGCTTACTTATTACGGAGCCAATTTGTTGTGAGTAGGTTGGTGACAGTGAGCTGCCGCAGTTACCGCACGATCTCTTCATAGTCATAGCCAACCTCTGATAGCTAATGATTTTTTAAAAGGCGCCCTAATAGATAATGTTTTCTCGTAAAAGCCGGTACTTGATGTCTCAGGCGGTGTACGGTTTCATCGAAACCTGTACTCCCGCTGTTCTCCCACCTGAGTCATTCCCGCCGCCTTCGCGGGACGTAAGTGCCCCATTGGGTATGACAATGTACTTCAGCAACTGGCCGATTTTTGCCGTCCCACTGTAGTTCAGCTAAGTTCGAACCGCCCACGTCTGGTACGCAGCATTATCATCCGAACAACTTTCCAGGGTAAGAACTTTTATCTGATTCGCATCACTTCGCCCAGTTCGTGTCGATTCAGCTGCTGTAAAACACAGATCTGGTGCAGAAGCGGGAACGATCGTTCCTTCACCTGAGAACTCAAAAGATTGATTTTCACTGCCATCGCAAGGAGCAAGCGCTAGTGATGCTCCCGCATCTGCAGTAGTAAGCTGAACACATACATCAAATTCAGGCATGTACAGGGTGCCTTCAGCAAACTTGTCTGTGTCGAAGGTCTGGTCTACTAAAATTCCACCGAGGGGGCTGTAGCAAGTGTGGGCTTGAAGGCCGTCATCAGGGTTCGCACTTTCGCCTTTGCCTTTTGCGATATCAACGCAGTAGCCACTCTGTGTACTGTCAAGCATATCAGTAAGGTAAATTTCTACGTTTTCGGCTTGCGCAAATCCAGCTACCAAAAACGTAAATGCAGAAACGAATAACAGTTTTATAATCGACATGTGAGATTTACCTTTAGTTTTCGATTTAGTGTTAACGCAAATGTTGCTGGTGAGCCACAGATAATGAGTAAGGCGACATTTCCCGCTCCAATGCACTTGATTTGCATAATTAATTGATCTAACCATCAATTGCCAAGTCATAACCTTAGCGCGACAATGTGCAAAAAAAGTGAAGAAACTCCACATTGACAGTATTGCTGCCAATCGTAAGGTTTAGCTCTATGCGTTACTTTGTTCCCAATCCAGTCATTCCCACGAAGGCGGGAATCTACATCAAATACTGCTAGATCACAACGCTGCTACAAAGCTTGAGATGGATCTGTCATCTAGTATCTAACACTCTCTAGACCTAAGGGCTTTGATCAAGTGAGTTAAGCTCATTTCTGCGCTTTCACTTTTGGCGGTTAAGGCAACGCTCGCGAAGGGGATTAAATCGCAAACTCCTGCTAATCCAAACGTTAGCATTTTTGCGCCGAGACTCTCGCTGCTGTTCAATTTGCGTCGTTCGCATCTTTATCACTCCAATTGCATAGCCAAACTGGAATCATTATCTATGTTACCGCACATCAACATCGGTTACATCTTGGTCTAGAAAGTCTCTACACAATCTTATTAAGATCCCAGCTTCACCTATAAACCCGTGCGGCTGATCATAATGGGTCATTCGATTCGCACTTTTCAACTTACTATCTCACTTAACTCATGCGAGCTATACAGATTGGCAAGCAATCGAGATTGCTTTACTGAGAAACGTTTAGGTTTTAAAGCATAATTTAACCAACCTAGGCAAGGGACAACAAAACTTTACAAATGAAGGTTGTTCTAAAGCTGTACTAAGGATACATTCAGCTTAGCTTACGCGCAAACAACATTGCCAAACATCACAGGAACCGGATGTATATGTCTCGCTCATTATTGAATCGCCTGCTGTTATCCATAACATTGCTCGTTACTCCATTTTATGCTGCTGGGGAAACGAATAACCGCTACTCATTTAGCGCTGCTCAGTTTTGTACGCTCGATGATGCAGGTCAAGTGGACTGTGTTCTTGCACAAGGTTATGAGCGATTGCAACCTCCGAGCACCCTTCCTGATCTAACCGCTTTAACCACAGGTGAAGTCCATGCTTGTGGAATCACAGTAGAGGGTAAACCCATATGCTGGGGTGGCAACTTTTATGGCCAAACAAATGTACCTGACATCGATGGGGTTCTTACTCAGATCGACGCTGGTGCGAACCATACTTGCGCCTTGAATACAAACGGAGAAGCAATCTGTTGGGGCATTAACTCTAACTTGCAACTTGAGCCGCCCTCTGGTGCCACATTCTCGCAAATCGATACGGCAGGAGTTAAGTCCTGTGGCCTTTTGACTGAAGGGGAAGTCATCTGTTGGTCTGATGATGCGCGTCGCTCACCTGAGGATATAGCCGGTCCTTTCGTAAAGATTGACCTGCGGTCAGGGGCCGTTTGCGGGTTAACCAACGACGGTGGAATACGATGCTCAGATGGTTCGGCTGTTAACCAGCCGATCAGACCCGTGACGCCTTTCATAACACCACCAGACAATGGTCCTTACATCGATATCGCAACATCATACAACGCTGTGTGTGGTCTGCAAACCGATGGAACACTGGATTGCACATTCTTAGACCCTGAAGACGCAGACAGCTATCCTCTTGGCGAACAATTTACATCGATTGAGTCCAATGAAACAGACATCCTCATCAGTACGCGAGAGGCTGTAAATGGAAACTTCGCCTACGTTACTTCGGGTACTGCAATGTGCGGCGAACGTATGGATGGTACTTTGCAGTGTTGGGATCAAGGCTCTATTTTCCGTGGGCCCGACAAGGGTGCATCTGCCTCTAACGCCGAGCTTGTGGCCTCCTTCGAGCTCGATCTCGATGCACGCATCTATGATTCAAATTCCGTCGAGATATTCTGGACCCCACTTCCATTCAACTCCATCGGTACTAACGACATACCGCAACCGATAGTAGAGGTTTATCGAAATGGAGAATTAATTTCCAATCGACTTGCGCGATTTAGTTTTTTTGATAGTAATGCAGTCGCAGATGCAGACTATCAAATAAGATTGGTCGATGAAGCGGGCAATCCAGGCCCGCCATCGGGAATCCTTTCAGTCAATACCAACGAGGGTTCGGTCTTATATAATGGCGAACCTACATTAACTGCTTCTTCGTTAGAGAATCTACCTGATGTGTTCACGAACACAACCACTGGAAGCTTGGCTGTTGGAATCGTCATCGCCTGGGAAGTCAATTCATCTATAGAAAGCATGATTGACGGTTACGAAATACGCGTCAATGGCTCGTCTGTCGGTTTCACTAGGTCTCAGTTATTTGTTGACACTCGTACGCCACAGGCCAACCGATGCGTTGAAATAATCGCGATAGGCTTTGACGAATCGCGTCTCGGTGCTAGAGCATTCGGGTCCGGTTGTAACTGACGCGCACTTCCAACAAGTATTGCTATGAATCTGGATTTATGGCTGCGTAGTGTCTAAGTAGGTGCAACAAACTACATGGTGTATCCTACTCGCATGCCAAACATTAACTATCGCGAACTTTCAGAAATAGACGCAGAGGCAATAAGCGAAATTCGAAGTTCTGTGTTGAAAAGTGACCCTGACACGTTCTCAATCTCGATTGAGGAAGAGAACAGAGGCTCTATTGAAACACTAAAAAACGTACTTGCAACCTATCATAGTGCGCATGATCGAGCGGTCTTTGGAGCGTTCGACAATACGTTAATAGGGATGATCGGCGTCGAACGCTTTCAAGGCGATTACACCAAACATAAAGCCAGAATTTGGGGGCTATGCGTTGTTCAGAGCCATCGGAAACAAGGGGTTGCCACTGCATTGATTACGCAATCTATCGAGCTTGCTGAACGGCTCAACGGAGTTGAAAAGATGGTGTTGGACGTCACTGGTGTGGCTGCTGATGCTCTGCAACTCTACAAGCGCTTCGGCTTCAGCATCATTGGCACTGAAATAAATGCTTTAAAGGTTGAACATGGCTACATTGACAATCACCACATGGAATTGTGCTTGCGGTCTGAGCCGGAAGCAGACACAGTTTAGAATCAACCCCTGCAGGATAACCCATTAGTAAACCTCAACTTAGTAATTGAGATTCATTTTTTGAGCCTTTCAATGCGTAATGTCGCCAATGACGTCTTCCGCTACAGCAAATGCGTGCGTCATGCCTTGTCCATTAGTCATAGTAACCGCCCAAACGTTCTCTGCAGGCCTTAGCTTTACGACATCAGTATCGGGTAGATGGGCATAGTAACCACGCCAACGTTGATCTATTCTCGGTTCAGGCAGTGCGATGGTTCTAGTTAGTTCTTTTAGGATTAGGCGATCTATTTCGTCAGAGCGATCAAGCGTACTATCACTTTCGTATGAGTGTGAATCACCAATCGTGATACTGCCATCAACCTCCTGGCAAGCAATGACGTGTATGCCATGATTCATATAATCAGCATAGGAAGCTTGCTGCAGCTTTTTTAGATCTGCCATGCTAGGACACTCGGCAAATGCGGCATAACGGGGTAGACTCAAGCCACCGAGAATAAATGGCTTTAGTTTCCAGCTTGACGGTTGCGGGTGAGTTCTGAGCATTTGCAACTCACATTGGGTAACACCGGCTCCCATAAAGGCTTCCGGAAAGAGCGTGGAGAACTCATTGCCTGCACACACGATGGTGGTATTGCAGCCAAACGTGCCATTATTTGTTTTTACGACTGGTGGTTCAACAAGTTCTGCTTCGGTTGAGAACAGAAAGCAAACCCCTTGTGTTTGTAGCCACATTGCAATTTTTTCTACGGCTTGACGTTGGTCAACTTTCCAAGCGTTTTCGTTCCAAAGTCCGCCGAGTAGTTTGTCACTATTTACCCCATTAGCAAACTGACTCAGCCCAGACGGCTTTATTAATTTGCCAGTCGAAGCATTATCTTTTAACGCAATATATTCTTCTAGTACGGCTTGTTCTTCCGGGTGTTGTGCTAGAACGAGGCACCCCGAGCGTTGTATATCGACACCTGCTTTTGGGGCAATTTGCTGCCAAGTGTTAAGAGCGCGCAATGCGTCACTCATTTGCCGGCCTTCTGATTGAGCGATAACAGCGAGCATGCCAAAGTTTCGGATGGATGCACCTTGTGCATGCCCACTACGATCAACAACTAATACTGACAAGCCTTTGCGATTTGCGTGATAGGCATGTGCAAGGCCCATGATCCCAGCGCCCACTATGATCAGATCAAATTGCTTCATGATAATTTTCTCATCAGGCTGACATGCGTGGCTTAGCTTGGTCGCGCGATAAGCCGTAACCTACAATTTTCGAGCAATGATCTCTGTTGGCTCAACCAAGCCATCGAACACAGCCTGAGAGAAATTTCGCATTTTCTCCTTTATGCTAGGCCCAATAAGCAAATGAAGCCCGATTGCGGGAGGGCTATCGGACGCCTTAGACGTTTGTTGCATTTTCCGGAAAAATGATTCAGCAAAATCACCCCGTCCAACCGTTCTCTCAATACTGAATCCAGCCCCTTCTAGATACTGTTTATAACGCTCCATCGGCTCTAGAAAACTCATTGAGCTCTTACTAGCCCACGGAACGGGATACTGTATTTCACCCTCATTTTTCAGCATCACATCATAGATTGCGAACTCCCCGCCTCTTGCAAGTAGACGAGCAACTTCAGAAAACAATGTCGCTTTGTCTCGAATATTCATCCCCACATGGAGCATTACCGCAAGATCAAAAACCTCACCCTCACTTGAGATGTTATTCGCATCACCGCACTGAAGGCTTATCCTGTTTTCCAGGGAGACCCATTCATTTAATTTATTCCCCGCGTCTATGTACTCTGAGGTGAGATCAATCCCACTAACAGTGACGTTAAATCGGTCCGCAAGAAATCGACTGGTACCACCAATTCCGCATCCAATATCCAACACCCGTTTGTGTGTATCAAATTGAAGGTCTTTTAGTAGATGCTCGGTTGCCGTTCGTCCGCCAGTATGAAATTCATCAACCGGGCCCAAATCATCGACAGAGACATTAGCCAAACTAATTCCAGCTTTGTCTAGTCCAGAGAGAATGTTCTCCGTTATTTGAGTATTTGAATAATGCGTAGCTACCTGACTATCCGTCATCGGATTCATCTCACATACCAAAGAAAGTAGAGTATCCCGTCTAAGTTCAGTTATCAAATAATCGCGTTGTTATTTCGTCAAAGACGGGCCTGACATCAATGATAAATAGGCTGGAGGATGGCGTGAGTTGTTGGCATCGAGCCCCCGTTAGCTTTCAACGACGTAGATCTAGGAATTGGTAGCTCACTGAGGCTATATCATTTCAAGAACTTCCGTCAGAGTCGTAATCCTTCTCTGGGTTTTAGCATCGTTAGCATAATCATGCGGATCGTATAGAACACAATCCATGCCTGCAGCTCTTGCTGCCTCGAGCCCCACTGCACTATCCTCCACTACCAAGCATTTCTTCGGATCGGTTGCATATGTTCTTGCCGCATGAAAAAACAACGCTGGATCAGGCTTCCACGCATTAACTTCGTACGCGCTAAATATGCCCGACTGAAAGTAACGGGAAAGACCACATAGTTCCAGCGATCTCTTTGTCTTCTCGACAGGTGCATTCGAGGCTATGCATTTCGCCCCTTTGATTTGTTCAAGCATCGCTACAACGCCCTCACTCGATTTAATCATTGACGAAGAAAGAACTGCTTCTCGTTCACGGTAAAGCTCAAGGCACCCCTCGGGAATCGCTCCCGGCAAACGTCTCTCTATATCATCGAATATTCTTGCTAGTCGCATCCCTTTGTATCGAGTCGTTAGTGATTCAGTGCTCTGACCCACCAACGCTGGAATGACGTCAATTAACGCCTGCGATGCACAGTCTTCGCTTTGCACCAACGTTCCATCCATATCAAAGATGATGAGTTCATAGTTCATATAACATTGAGTATATCAGGCTCTTTTCTAACGTTTATATCACTAACTGGCCGAGATGAAAGCTAACCTCAACTACGCATCACAATAACGCCATACATAACGTGTGTTCTCATTTACATAGGTCATTTTTTCTGCATCAAATAGTGGGTACGACAATCTCCTGATAAGCTGGCTTTGACCCTGGCTCTGCAAACCACATTACCGCTAATACTGTAGTGTGTCGGTTGAGTATCTGCAGTTGATGCTCTAGGCGACCATTATCAACAAGCATACGGACAAGACAGCTATCATAGTCAACCTTGTAGGCGTTATCGACTGCGGAATAATCGGTACAAACCAACACCGTACCTTTCCTCTCATACGCTTCGGCAAAATCTATCGATAAATTCACTGATCGAGATGTCTGAAAAGCGAACTCAGGTGACACATTGATTTGGGCAGTCTGGTTAACTTGCTCTTCAGCTTGTAACTTAGAATAGTCCAGAGTGGATTGCTCATAAGGATTAACCGATGGAACCTGCGGTGTCGAATCAGTTTCTGCCGATGCTGGATTAGGTGCCGGATTAGTGTTATCGGTTGATCCACCGCCGCAAGCACTTAAGACTAAAGAGATACAGATAGTTGTTAGTAGTTTATTCATGACGTTACTCCGAAAACAGTTTATCGCTAGCAGCGTTAGCAGGTTCATACCAATAAACTGAATTTTTGCCATTGCTAGTTGAAAATCTTGAAAAACCAGGATACGTAATCGATAAGTCTACGTACTCCAACGGGTATTGCCACCGATCTCCAATCTCTATCGCCCATGGCATGCCAGTAGCTGTTAAAAAGTAAAGACCTTGATCAGGTAGCGAAGCATCTTGTCCAGCTCCGGCAAAAAGTGCCGGATTAAACGCTTCAGTTGGGGATTGATTTTTAAGATGAATCTCATAAGATCTCCCTGGAGGTGTAACGAAGTGTGCTCCATGCCAGGCACCCGGGCTCGCGAATAAAAATGGATCAAACGCGCCGCTTAGATTGGTATCAACTGGATTATTAAATTTTACCGATAACTCAAACGACATTTGAATCGACGATCCACATCCAGATTCTGTACGATAATATTCGCAGTGATTACCGGAGATAACGTAATCAAACACATCATTGGTGATTATCAATATCGCTTCATCGCGGTTTGCCTCTAATAGTGGGCGATCTACTACAGGCCGACCGTTGATTTCAAAACTAACAGAACTTTGATCAACCTCTGAGAGCTTAACGCCGGGCAACCGAATACCAAAACCATTATGATAACCCGCACCTGCAGCCGCTACTTCGCCACTAACATCAACTTGCGTGAACCCTTGAGAAGTACGCTGTGTCGAGGTACGCATATAAACAACTAGATCATTCATATCGTAGTCGCCAAGCAGTGGCCAGTTATCTTCAAATGCGATGGTTGTCCAACCCGTGGACGAGGGATAGTCGGTAACAGTGACAATGTTTTGAAGCACTCGAACTTGCATGTCT
>CALJAA010000220.1 GCA_938028465.1 uncultured Granulosicoccaceae bacterium
AAGGCATTGATCCCACAGTGGCGCAGACAACATGAATCTCCATTCGGTACAAAAGTGAGCCGTATTTTCAGTCTTTTTTATAAGCTGATTTATGGCTGGGGGGAACGCACTTTATCCAAGTGCTGAGCAAAGCACAATGGCGAATTATCTTAAGTTGCAATGCGCGACGTAAATGACAAAAAAACGTCCACTAAAAAACAACCGAGAGGATACATAAACTTGCGCGGTGATTGTCCCATAAATTCGTTAAACGCGAGTGCGTTTCAACCGAGAGCACTTTATCCTCCGCAGGAATCGTCACCCCTGGCGGAACCGTCATCCCCGCTGGTACCGTCATCCCCGCGAAGGCGGGAATGACAATGACAAACACCGCCATATTTTTGATACCAACTGGAATAACTGTTCGGTTGGCTCCGTATCTGATGGGTGGTATTTGCACCTAGAGTGCTGATATGGTGCTAAACAGGCGTCCCCGCCTGCGCGAGGACGACTGGTGAGCCAAAAAACTCATGAACAACGATTGACCAATGCCATAAAAATACCTACAATTGGCGGTTCTCAGTTAGCCAGCGCTGCGGTTTTTGCAGCAATAGTGTGCCGTCATGAAAAGAACATTCCAACCCAGTAACCTTAAGCGTGCTCGCGCACATGGTTTTCGTGCTCGTAAAGCTACCCGAGGTGGCCGTGCAGTATTGGCAGCACGTCGTCGTAAGGGTAGGGCTCGCCTCAGCGCTTAAGTTGCTAGCGGCCTTTAGCGATAGCTAGTGTGGCTGCTGAGTCTTTAGCGTTCCCCCGTACCGTTCGTCTCTTAACTCCTGCTGATTTTGGGCAGGTGTTCAAGCGCAACAAACGAGCGAGCAATCATCATTGGATCGTCCTCGCGCATCGCAGCTCATCACCGGCTGCACGTATCGGAATGGCTATCGCCAAGAAAAAAGCAAAGCGAGCGGTAGACCGTAATAGAATAAAGCGTGTTATTCGCGAATCATTTCGCGATCAACAGCAATCCTTAGCAGGGCTGGATATCGTAGTTTTAAATAAACCCAGCGCAGCTACGGCCAGTACTCGAGAATTACGCGCATCAATCGATGCAATTTGGTTAGAGTTAAGTTTGAAGTCAGTCAGTAATGCAATATGTAGCCATTCCCGCGAAGGCGGGAATCAGCAGCGTTAAGCCAGTAGATTAAAGATATTATGTTGCGTGTAATCGCTTTTTATCAACGATGGATGAGCCCTTTGATGGCTCCGCGCTGTCGTTTTTATCCTAGCTGCTCAAGCTACGCAGCCGAAGCGATAACTGAACACGGCAACATGAAGGGCGGCATGATGGCGCTCCGACGTTTAATCAAATGTCACCCATTCAATCCAGGCGGATTTGATCCCGTTCCACGGCAATGTGATTGCCAAGCATCTGCCGAAAGGCCGGAGTTGTCAGGCCAGTAAATGGATACTCAACGCTTATTGCTTTATATGGCCCTGTCTTTTTTGGGTTTGATTCTCTATCAAACTTGGCAGCACGATTACAACCGCGTAGAGCCAGTACCTACCGAACTAGCTGCCGAAGGGGTAACGACAGCAACTCCAGCTCCAGCACCTGCTGATTTACCGCAGGCTGCCGGCACACCCACACAAACAGCCCAAGCATCTGCGGTGCCTGGAAACGCCTCAGCTCCGGCGGCACCTGCTGTGCGAGTAAAAACAGACGTACTTGATGTCAGCATTAGTTCAGTTGGCGGCACAATCGAAAGTGTATTGCTACTCGATTATCCCGTTTCAATAAAAAAACCAGATGAGCCGTTTACATTATTAAGTAATAAGCCGTCTCGGTTTTTAGCGGCGGAATCAGGTTTGCAGTCTCGTGCCAACGAGCCAGCTCCTACTCACTTAACACCCCTAACATCCACTGGCCCGAACGAAATCATCATGAATGATGGTGGAACAATCGCTGTGCCTTTTAGCTGGGTATCAGACAAGGGTGTTGAAGTTACAAAAACACTAACGTTAAAAGCTGGCAGTTACGAGATCGATGTTGAATACAACATCGTCAATAACTCGAATGAGCCGTGGCCTGTTAACCAGTATCGTCAGCTCAAACGAAAGCGCGCTACAAGTGATGAGAAGCAGCAGTTTGTTAACACCTACATTGGTGCAGTACTCAGTAATGATGAAGATATATACAACAAAATATCCTTAGGTGATATTGAAGATGACAACCTGAGTGAAGAAGTGACTAACGGTTGGGTTGCAATGATCCAACATTACTTCGCTGCTGCTTGGATACCATCAGAGAACGAAAACAACACCGCCTATACCCGCTTTGTCAGTAGTGCTGACAACCGTTACATCATCGGCATGGTCTCTGATACGCAATCAGTACCCGTAGGCGGCACTGCAAAATTTTCAACCAAAGCCTATATCGGCCCAAAGATTCAAAAGACCCTAGCTGCCGCCGCGCCTAACCTTGATCTAACCGTTGATTACGGCTGGCTCTCTATCATTGCGCGCCCCTTGTTTTGGTTGCTCGATAAAATCCATGGCCTTGTGGGTAACTGGGGTTGGGCCATTATCTTTACGACGGTGGTAATTAAAGCTTTCTTTTATAAGCTATCTGAGGCGAGTTATAAATCAATGGCTCGTATGAAGTTACTACAGCCAAAACTTGCATCACTTAAGGAGCGTTACGGTGATGATCGCGCCAAGATGGGTCAGGCAACAATGGATCTGTACAAGAAAGAAAAAGTGAACCCACTCGGTGGTTGCCTGCCGATGTTGGTACAGATCCCCGTGTTTATCGCGCTTTACTGGACTCTGTTAGAAAGTGTTGAGTTGCGCCAAGCTCCATGGATGTTCCACATCAAAGATCTATCGATAAAAGATCCATTGTTCATATTGCCTGTATTAATGGCAGTATCGATGTACATTCAACAGAAACTAAACCCAGCGCCGGTTGATCCGATCCAAGCGAAAGTGTTTCAGTTTTTACCCTTAATATTTGGTGTGTTCTTCGCGATGTTCCCAGCTGGTCTTGTTCTGTACTGGGTGGTAAACAACACCCTATCGATAATGCAGCAGTACTACATCACGCGTTACGTTATTGGTGATGGCACCAAAAAAGCAAAATAAGTCGTGGTTGCTGCTGCTGACACCATAGCGGCAATTGCGTCCGGTGCTGGCCGAGCCGGTATTGGTGTTATAAGAGTTAGCGGGCCTGATGCGCCTGCGATTGCTCAACGCATTACCGGAGTTTCCCTGATTCCGCGTCACGCACACTACCTCAACTTTAAAAGTGAGCAGGGCGGCACAATTGATATCGGCATTGCACTGCTATTTAGTGCGCCACATTCCTACACTGGCGAACACATACTTGAGCTGCAAGGTCATGGCGGCCCGGTGGTAATGGATCAACTGCTTGAACGAGTGCTGCAATGCGGCGCGCGCGCGGCTAGGCCAGGTGAATTTACTGAACGAGCCTTTCTCAACGATAAAATGGATCTTGCCCAAGCGGAGGCAGTAGCGGATTTAATAGACGCCAATACTGCTGCCGCATCACAAGCGGCGGTGCGTTCAATGAGTGGTGCCTTGTCACTGGCTGTAAACGATGCGCTAGAAGAGCTCATCGCTTTGCGCGTGTGGTTAGAAGCGGCCTTAGATTTTAGTGAAGAAGAAATCGATTTTCTAGCCGAGCCGCAAGTCAAACAACGTGCCGCGGCGTTGGAGCAACTATTTACCAACCTAATCGCCAATGCCCAGCAAGGCCAGCGCTTGCGTGATGGCTTAACTATCGTGATAGCAGGTGTGACTAATGTGGGGAAATCGAGCTTACTCAACGCCTTAAGTGGTGCTGATAGCGCGATCGTAACCGATATTGCCGGTACTACTCGCGATGTATTGCATGAACATATCAATATTGAAGGCATGCCTTTGCATATCATCGATACCGCGGGGCTTCGTGATACCGATGATGTTGTAGAGCTGCAAGGTATCGAACGTGCACAACTTGCAGCGACATCGGCCGATCACATCTTGCTGCTGCTCGATGCGGCTAACCCGCAAATGCCCAACATCAAACTGCCAGACGCTGTTCCCATTACAGTGATTTTGAACAAAACCGATTTGCAAAACCAGGCAGATCTGCCAGCTAGTTGCCCGCCTGTTGATCTGAAGCTGTCGGTTAAAACCGGTGAGGGTTTAGAGGAACTTAAACAGCATCTTCTCAAAGTAGCCGGGCGCGATAACGCAATAGAAGGAGTATTTCTAGCTCGAAGGCGTCACCTTCAAGCACTTAATGTTGCACAAGATGCTTGCGCCAATGCCTTAAAACGATTGCAAGAAAATCAAATGCCAGAGCTTGCTGCTGAAGAACTCAAACTCGCGCAGCAAGCACTCAATGAGATCACCGGTCAGTTTGATGCTGACGACTTATTGGGCAGAATTTTTGCCGATTTTTGTGTTGGCAAGTAGCCAGCGGTAAGAGTTGATTAGTTGCCATTTAGCTAGTGGCAGCTTTTTTTAACCATTCAATGGCCCAAACGCTAAACGAACAGAGACATCCAGCAGGTGATTGGCAGTACTTCGCGGTAGGCTCGGATTACCGGGTGTCAGCGGCAGGGATGCCGCTGCCAAGCCCCCATGGATGGGTTTACCGGCGTCCCAGTAATTCGAGCCTACCGCGGAGGGCTGCCGATCACCTGCTGGATGTTGGTCCCCCTTAATGAGGAAACTTGCCGAATCGTCCTAAGTTTGTTGAGCCTTCGATGCTTCGAGCTGCTCGAAGTGCGCTAGAATCGCACAATGCTCTTTCCACACAAATATGATGTCATCGTGATTGGTGGCGGCCATGCCGGTACCGAAGCTGCGTTAGCGGCTGCGCGTTCGGGTGCCGATACGATATTGCTTACCCACAATATCGACACGCTAGGGATGATGAGCTGTAACCCAGCGATTGGTGGTATTGGTAAAGGGCACCTAGTTAGAGAGATTGATGCGCTAGGTGGCGCGATGGCCAAAGCGGCTGACACCGCCGGCATTCATTTTCGTACGCTTAATCAAAGCAAAGGACCAGCAGTACGAGCTACTCGCGC
>CALJAA010000221.1 GCA_938028465.1 uncultured Granulosicoccaceae bacterium
AACTGATTCAAGCGCATTGAGCATTTCAGACTGCAAACGCGCTTCGCTAAACGATTGGGGTACGGCCGCTCTCATCGCCGTATGATCAAGCTGTTCAAATTCAAGCGGCATGGATTCACTGAGTGCAATGATGTCAAACGAACGCTCAGTTTGCGCAGGGATCATCGCTATTTGTTGTCGTAAACCGGATAGATCATAGAGTTCCATCGCTAGCGCTGATACGCCTGCATTAGCTACAGAGGCAAAAAAGCAGGATATGGTAATGATGAATGCGAAAAATGCTGCGCTTGTTTTATTTTTATTATGTTGCATTGCGTATACCAGTAGTTTCATTAACGGTATCGGCTTAAGCAATAGGCTTTGAGGTAGGTTTGCGCAGGATGAGTAGCAGACCAACCGCAGCTTAGAAGAATGCGCTGTGGCTCACAAGATAAAATTGATATGATTCACATCGTGACATCCATTAACAACAATCATGCTAGCCTATTAATGTACTCGGAAGAGAGTGTTACCTATGAACGTTTTGTTACGCGCATCATTTGTCAGCCTTTTTGTCTGTGCTTTGTTAGCGCCTAAGTTGGTGCCTAAGTTAGTGCCTTCAGCACATGCTAACGGCAACAGCCCTGACTCAGTACAATCATCAACGTTCAGCGAGGAGGTGTTTTCCGCAGAAACGCGCTGGAATATAAAACGCCAAGTGATGTCAACACGCATTGCGCTTTCGGACATGTCAACGATGATTGATAACGGTTATGTCTGGGCTAACGATGTGGTTTGGGTCGGTTCAGGTTTACCACACGACAAAAACTGGTACATCGCAGGGTTTCTATTTCAAAAACCAGGTTATAAAAGTGTTTGGCTTCAATACGCATTCACGTTAGCAGCCGCAGGTGAAAAAATTAAGAACCTGAAGCGCTGGCATAGAGCACGTGCGTTTCGCTAGCGAAAAAAAAGGGGGCTGCGCCCCTTTTCTTTCGTTATGTAGCGTTAGTTATAGAGCGGTTCTGGCACTTCGTTTTCGGCCGCTTTTTGCTCTTTGAGCAATGCTAGCAATTTAGGATCAGTTGGCGTCTCGCTTTCAACCAATGGCGTGGATGCCTGCGTGCCATCCAACTTATAATGGCAACCACCAGCGCCACCTGCATAGGCTGAGCCTGCAAACGCGAAAAGTGAACAACCCAGTAAGACGATGATTTTCTTCATAGTATCCTCGATAATGTAGGTTTAGCCCCCTGTTTATCGCACACAATCCGTGGGCTTGCAAGCCAATAACTCAAAATGGAGCCGAATCTTCCCATTTGGTACACTTATCAAGCATAATATGCGCAAAATTGCCTTAAGCATTCCGCATGATTCGCGTAGAAAACCTGGTGAAACGCTTTGGCGGCATCGTTGCCGTCAATGACGTTAGCCTCACCATCGAAACTGGCTCAATCACTGGGCTAATTGGCCCTAACGGCGCAGGTAAGACAACCCTTTTCAATTGCATTGCTGGTGCGTTCCCCCCAACTCAGGGTTCCGTATTTCTTGACGGCGAGGACATCACCGGTCTACCGCCACACGAGCTTTTCCATAAAGGTTTATTACGCACCTTCCAAATCGCTCACGAGTTTGGCAGTCTCACCGTACGCGACAACCTCATGTTGGTACCTGGAGAGCAACCAGGCGAAAGCCTATGGACGGCCTGCTTTAAACCCCGCAATTTTGTCGAACGGGAAAAAGCTCTAGTGGAACGCGCCAACGATATCATCGATTTTCTAAACCTTGCGCACGTGGCCGACGAACTAGCGGGTAATCTTTCAGGTGGCCAGAAAAAACTATTAGAGCTTGGCCGCACCATGATGGTGGATGCAAAAATCGTATTTTTGGATGAGGTCGGCGCAGGTGTGAATCGCACGCTACTCAACACGATTGGAGACGCCATCGTTAGGCTCAATAAGGAACGCGGCTATACCTTCTGCATGATTGAACACGATATGGCATTCATTAGCAGGCTATGCGATCCAGTCATTGTGATGGCTGAAGGCGCTGAATTAGCAACAGGCAGCGCAGAAGCTGTTCAAAAAGACGAAAAAGTCATTGAGGCCTATCTAGGCGCTGGTCGCAAAAACAAAAGAACTAAAACATGAGCCTGTTAAAAGCCGACGCGATGATTGCCGGGTATGGAAAAACCCGTATCCTTAACGAGTGCAACATTGCTGTTGATCGCGGCGAAATCGCCGTTATTGTTGGCCCCAATGGCGCTGGCAAATCCACCGCTATGAAAGCTATCTTTGGTATGTTGCCGCTAGAATCTGGCAGCATCACGCTCGATGGTAAAAGTATCGAAAAACTCAGTCCGCAGGATCGTGTTGCGAGCGGAATGGCATTTGTACCGCAAACCAGCAATGTGTTCGTTAGCTTAAGTGTTGAAGAAAACTTAGAGATGGGCGGCTTTTTACGCGAAGACGACATCAACAAAACGCGCGATCAAATCTATTCGTTGTTTCCTATCCTGTACGAAAAACGCAAGCAAGCGGCAGGCGAGCTCTCCGGCGGTCAGCGTCAGCAGGTCGCAGTTGGCAGAGCTCTTATGACAGAGCCCACCTTACTCATGTTGGATGAACCAACAGCTGGTGTATCTCCGTTAGTCATGGATGAATTGTTTGATCGCATCATCGAAGTGCGCAATACCGGAATTGCCGTGTTAATGGTTGAGCAAAACGCCAAACAAGCACTCGAAATTGCCGACACGGGCTACGTGCTGGTGAGTGGCGAAAATCGTTTTACCGACACCGGAGAAGCCTTATTGGCTGATGCCGAAGTTCGCAAAACGTTTTTAGGAGGATAGCAGCGTGTCTGAAGATATTTTAAATGCGCTGGTTATAGTTAGTAACTACATACTGGTACCTGGCTTGGCTTACGGCTCTCAGCTAGCACTGGGTGCGTTGGGTATTACCCTGGTATACGCTGTGTTGCGGTTTTCCAATTTCGCACATGGTGATTCAATGGCCTTTGGCACCATGTTTACGATACTGGGCACCACTTGGCTGCAATCCAAAGGCGTCAGCCTTGGCCCATTACCTACCGCTCTACTAGCCTTGCCGTTTGGCATCATCGCTGCCATTTTGCTGTGCCTGATAATGGACAAGCTCGTTTACCAACATTACCGGAGACAAAAAAGCACACCGGTCATGTTTGTCATTGCCTCAGTGGGAGTGATGTTTATAACCAACGGTTTGGTGCGTTTTATTATTGGCCCCGGAGATCGATCCTTTTCCGATGGGGAGCGCTTTATTATTAAGGCACGAGAATTTAAAAGGATGTACGGCCTAAACGAAGGTTTGTCCATCAAAATGACCCAGGGCCTAACCTTTGTTATTGCCATAATCTGTATGGCGTTATTGTTTTGGTTTTTACAACGCACCAAAACAGGCAAGTCAATGCGTGCCTATTCTGACAATGAAGATCTCGCCTTGCTATCAGGCATCAACCCGCAACGTGTTGTTTTTATCACGTGGGTTATTGTTGGCGCACTCATCGCCATCGCTGGTGTGCTGTATGGCTTGGACAAAAGCTTTAAGCCTTTCACCTATTTCCAATTGTTATTACCCATGTTTGCTGCAGCCATAGTGGGCGGGATTGGTAATCCACTTGGCGCTGTACTGGGAGGCTTTGTTATCGCTTTTTCCGAAATTGCGATTACCTACGCTTATCGCAAATTTTTGATCTATCTACTACCAGAACAATATGAACCCAATGGGCTTATGCAATTGCTCACAACTGACTACAAATTTGCTGTGTCATTCATGATATTGGTGGCAGTGCTTATATGGCGCCCAACCGGCCTGCTACGTGGGAAGTCAATCTAATGGGTGCTAACGTTAAAACAATACTAACCTTCGGCATCATGGCAGTCATGCTATCGGCTGTTGGCATCATGCAATCTTGGTCTCTAGCGCTAGCGATTACCAACATGTGCCTTATATCCGCCGTTATGGCCCTGGGTGTGAATATCCAATGGGGATACGCAGGTTTATTTAACGTGGGCATCATGGGCTTCACTGCGCTTGGCGGCGTTGCAGCTGTATTGGTATCGGTTAGCCCGGTAGGAGGCGCTTGGCAAGCGGGTGGATTAGGCATACTGGCATCGCTAGCCATAGCCCTTGCCACCATTGCTACCATTGTTTTTATCCGCAGTAAATTACCTCCAAGCCGCAGCCGTTCCTGGATATTGTTTTTTGTTTTTGTCGCTGGTATCGCGATCGTGCGTTGGCAGTACGCACCGGCCGTACTGGCGATTGAGAAATTTGAGCCAGCTCAAACCGGATTTTTAGGCGGCCTCGGTTTGCCCATTATATTTTCATGGTTTGTCGGTGGCTTGTTTGCTGCTGGTGCAGCGTGGCTTATTGGCAAAATAGCCTTGGGGCTACGCTCTGATTACCTCGCCATCGCGACGCTGGGTATTTCAGAAATCATCATCGCCATGATTAAGAACGAAGACTGGCTAACACGCGGTGTTAAAAATGTATCCGGCCTTAGTCGCCCAGTACCGTACGAAGTCAACTTGCAAAGCAGCCCATGGTTTCATGATTTGGTTGAGAAAGTAGGCGGCAGCTCGTTACCCACTGAAACACTGGCCAGGCAGCAAGCGCTACAACAGATGGTTATCGAGAGCTCCAGCATTTTCGTCAAGCTGTGTTACACAGGCTTATTCGTTATCGTGCTTTGCCTGCTATTGTGGCTTGCGCATCGTGCACAAAAAGCACCGTGGGGCCGAATGATGCGCGGCATAAGAGACAACGAAGACGCCGCCAATGCCATGGGCAAAAACGTCACCAAACGGCACCTGCAAGTGTTTGTTCTGGGGTCCGCTGTTGTCGGCATCGCAGGCGCAATGATGACAACGCTAGATGGCCAGTTCACACCCGGCACCTACCAACCGCTACGCTACACTTTTTTAGTGTGGGTCATGGTGATCGTTGGTGGTTCTGGTAATAATCTCGGTTCAGTGCTTGGTGCGTTTATTATTTGGTTTTTCTGGATCGAAGCCGAACCACTCGGCCAATGGTTTATTAGCTTTATTACATCGGGCATGGCCGCAGACAGTGCGTTAAAACTTCACCTTATAGAAAGTGCTGCGCATATGCGGCTAATCTTTATGGGAGTGATCTTGTTGATGGTATTACGATTTAGCCCGCATGGCCTATTGCCTGAGCAAATCAGGCGATAACGCGAATCGCGAATCGATCAAACTATCAATTACGTCTAAGCTCCACGGGCCTGCGCACACTGTTTTATTGCTTGGGATAGTAATCCGCTTAGGATTAAACCCACCCTTACCAATAGCGGGATGCTTAGTGAGCTGCTGCGCGCGCGAATAGCTCCCTTGTGCATATGGTGCTTCAATAACAGCGTCTGGCCACAGGTGTATTAACGTTTCTAGCGAGAGCGTACCGTAAGCATCAAAGCCTAGTTCTTCAGCAACGTTGCCCCATCCAGCCAAGCGCAGAGCTTCTCCACGCATTGTTTTTGCACCAACCGTGTAGCCATTGGCATCATAGAAAGCCGCCCTAGGAGGTTTTTCAGCAGGCTCAGGCAATGCGGCAAGTCTAGAGCGCATCTTAGCAATAACAGCTGCACCACGCTCCTGTTGCTCCAGCAAGGCTGCAACTAATTGAACATTGCTAATCGCTTCCTCTATCGAATTTGCCAGTGGCAATGTTTTTACTGGTACTCCTAAATCTTCTAATAGCCTAGGGGTGTAATTCACACTAAATGCCCCCGCGATCACCAAATCTGGAGATTCACTAACGACATTTTCTGCAGTGCCGTTGTTTTGTGAAAAGCTTGCTGCAGCGGTGGCGTAAAGTGAGCCAGCTTCTTCGGTAGACAAGCGCGATAGTGAAGCAATTTGTTCAGCGTCAGCTAACAACATAATGAGCTGGTCAGCACATAGGTTTAATGACGCAACACGAGGCTTACTAGCAGACGCCACATTGCTTTGTGTGCTCACAATAAGCAATAAAGACACACAGAGATTTTTTAAGATGGGTAGTTTCATAAGAGATACTGGCGCGTACTGAAACGTACACGCCAGAGTTACGACTATTTGATTACATCTACGCCCTATTGAAACTGACTAATGCGCCCATCTAACAACGGCTGGTAGGGTTCGCCATTGGCTAGATAATCTGCCAGTACGTCTTCAAGGTTTGGCCCGAAGTCGTAAACATTAGTGGTGTCGGTGACAAACATTTTGTAACCGTCGCCGCCGCCTCGTACATAGTTATTGGTTACAACACCATAGGTCGCTTCCAAATCCAATGGCTTCCAACCATCACCATCCTTAAGCATGACTTCGGTAATTCGCCCTTCGCCTGCAGCCACTGAGGAATCCCATTTAAAAGTGATACCCGCGACTTGTGGAAAACGACCCTTTACTTCTTCCACTTGACTCACGCCGTTTTCTAATGCGTCTAGTACGCCCGCACCAGTGATTTGGAATGTGGCTAAGGTATTTTGAAATGGTAGCACCGATAGCACTTCACCCATCGTGACATCGCCTGCATCGATAGAGGCACGTATACCACCAGAATTCATAATGGCTAAATCGATACCTTGATCAGCTACACGTGCCAGCATTGCATCAGCAACCAGATTACCCATTTGGCATTCTTGAACTCGGCAAACTTCTCGATTACCTTCAATCATGGCAGCCGTCCTGGCGACGACTTTGTTGCGTATTTCATCAAGTGGCTTAGCAAGCTCCGCTACTCGGGCAACAGTGGTTGCATCTTCTACAACTTTACCGTCGATCACTAATGGCTCGCCTGTGGCGCTGATGACCTTACCGTCATCATCAAATGTCACCGACAATTCGCCTAAATACTTACCATAAGCATAGGCTTGAACCACAGCTGTATCGCCCACCATAGTTGGATACGGCCCTTTTGCTTTTTCGTTGGTGTTGGATAAGAACGTATTGCTGTGGCCACCCACTATGACGTCAACCCCACTAACCTTTGCTGCAACTTCTAAATCAACACCGTAACCCGAGTGTGACAGCACGATAATCTTGTTAATGCCCTGCTTTGTCAGTACATCCACTTCCGCTTGCACGGCAGCGACAGGGTCACTGAAGGTGATGTTCTTGCCTGGGCTAGCTAACTCATCGGTATCTTCAGGCGTCAAACCGATTAAGCCAATCTTTTGTCCGGCTTTTTCGATGACAGTTGATTTTTTGAGCTTGCCGTGCAACAGAGGCTCTTTGCTTACATCAGCATTGGACATCAGCACAGGAAAACCAACGCTATCCATAAACCCGCGCAATACCTCTGGCCCATCATCAAATTCATGATTTCCAACAGTCATGCCGTCGTACTGTAGATTATTCATGATTTCAGCGGCTGTCTTACCCTTATAGTAAGTGTAAAAAAGCGAGCCTTGAAACTGATCGCCACCATCAACCAAAATGGCATTGGGATTACGCTTGCGTGCATCGGCTACTGCCGTGACTAATCTGGCATAACCGCCGAAGCATTTACCTTCTGCGTTGTCCTCGGCTGAACAACCACTGTCGTACTTGCTGATGGGTTCGACACGCGAGTGAAAGTCGTTAGTGTGGAGAACGGTAATCGTGGAGTCTGCTTGAATCAGTGGAGCGGCTAGGATGCCTGCCACTAAACAAGGCAAAGTGATCTTTTTCATGGGAGTCTCTCGTCTGTTTGCTTCAAGCAAAGAGTACCAGAGACTCCCATTTGTTGGGTATTAACCTTTGTCGGCAGTATTAAGTTGTCGATTTTTCGGACTTTACTTATTGAAAATTAAGGCGCTCCACACTCAACCACGACCAACACATCATCGCTATCGGCATTATCGACTGCTGGGTCAGTAATAAAATCAGAGCTGCCGCTTTGGCCTGGAGCTTCAAAACATTGTCCAGCTGAGGCCGAGAAACTACTCGTGATAGGGCCTTCTCGTGTGCTTGCGTCTAAGTTGTATGAGAACGCACCTGCCTCGACCTTGGCAGCGCCAGATGAATCTTCCTGAAGGACCGTACCGGTAGGCATAGAAACATCGAATTGGGCGCTATTAAAACCCTCAGAGATTTCGCCGACGACACCAGTTAAGGTGGCACCAAACGTTAGCCCACGATCGATAGTGAGACTATCCGGTTTCAACGTTGCTCCATAGTTGCTGACGGAAAGCCGAATAGCCTCGCCAGAATTGATGGCAATCGACAATGCGGATCCGGAGTTGCTAAGGGTGGCCACATCGGCAGCTTCATTGATATTAAGTTGATTAGTGAATCCGCTCATCATCAAGGACACGATATCCATTTTTGTTGGATCGAGATTATTCTGCGAAGGAAAACTGGCATTCAATGCGCCATAGGTAGATTCGACCCGGGTATTGCCATCGGCATCTGCTGACACCAAAAATAGATCAGAATTACCAAGACTGAAATTAACGTCGCCATCCGTATCAATAATGCTAATAGGCTGCGTAACCGACAAACCGATACTGCCTGCAGCAGTCACACCAGAATCATCATCAACCATGGCAGTGACACGCATCGCGCCTGCCACCGTATCTGGCAACATTACTGATGTACTCGGATCTTGATCATCCGCCGCTTCAAGTAATGTTTTTAACCCACCAAGATTAATTTCGTAGCTACCACCGTTAGGCGAATAACCAATAAGCAACACCGGCTCTTCTTGAAACTGATAAGTCACAATACCCGTGTCTTCAGTTTTTGCATCCAATATTACTAAGAGATCTTTATAAACAGCAATACACGCTGCGTTGTTCTCGACCATATCGCCAAGTACTTCTTCTTGGCAGAGCTCGTTTTCGTCAGGGTCAATTGTGATGATGTTACCTTCGCGCGTTACGTCGGCCACGGTACTATCCAACGCTAGAGATGTTTCCATCAACGATTCGACGTTGTCGTCCAACATATCGCCATTTTCAACGCCGTCACCAACAGTGACTATTTCCATGCCCCCAGGGCCAATGGTAGTGGATTGCTGATCAGAACTGGCAAAGCCGATACCAAGAACCTCGTTAATATTCAGACCAAGACTGCTTGATGATAACGCCGCTGCAGTGCGTCGAAGATCGAGCGTGTCGATATCATCCGCTGCGGTACCGGTTCCACTCTCACCCACGATTAAATCGCTGGAGCTGGATGCCGGAGCGCTGTCACTACTGCTGCTACACCCAGAGAGCACCAACACTGATGCTGCAAGCGCTATCCCTATATACTTACCATTCATTACTTTTCTCCGTGCGCGCCGCAAAGCGCTTAAATATCGTCTGACACTATCATAACTAGTGCACATAATAACGGGTATTAAAACCATCATGAGTACTAGAACTGGATCCGCCACCACAAGTGATCGATAATCTCACCAGCTCGATACTGCTTGCAACAGAGTTTAGCTCAGGACAAATGCTTTTCGCATTGACCTGCTGCTTTGTGGCAGGTGCCGTCAGAGGATTTGCAGGCTTCGCATTGTCAGCATTGATCATGTCCAGCCTTGTTGTTATTTTACCACCCATACAGCTTTTGCCCATCTGTTTTACGATGGAAACCCTTGCCGGCTTAATGATGTTACGCGCAGGTTTTAGAGACGCAAATTTCAGTACGGTTGCATGGTTGGTGGTGGGGTCCATGGTTGGTGTACCAATTGGCGCCTACGCTACGGTTCATTTACCAGTTGAACTATCAAAAATGATCGTGTTGGGCATTATCATTGTGCTCGCCTTCGGTCAGCTGTTTATCAGCACACCCAGATTCGGTACATCCAGAAACAGTATTATCGCAACCGGTATAACCGCTGGCGTAGTAACTGGCCTAGCGCATGTTGGCGGCATGATCATAGCGCTTTTTGTGTTAGCTCAAAAATTAACGCCATCTGCGTCGCGAGCAACAGTGGTGTTGTTTTTATTTGGCGGCACCTTAACCACGGGCAT
>CALJAA010000222.1 GCA_938028465.1 uncultured Granulosicoccaceae bacterium
ATGGGGTTTATTTGTCGGTGGGAGCCACAGGTGAGCTCTTGTATACATGGCCACCCAAGCTTTGCTTACTATCAAGTTATTGATGGTCACTTTTTAATGAATTTGTATAACGTGGCGCCAAAGCACACCGTTGAACTCAAAGCGTCAGAACCTATGGCTAATGGCGACTGTATATGGCAGCAAGGCAGAGCCGGTTACTATGATAATTTAGTGCATAAAGTTAGCACCACAAAGTTAGCGGGCTTCACCTTGCATTTATTTTCTGAAAATCCAGCACTGGGCCAACATTTTTAGGGCATTTGCACCCATTCTGATCAGCGAGAAATCTCTTTCGTTCTAGTAGTTCACTCGGTTTTAAAGCAATTAACCCTCTTGCAACCGGCTGATTAAATTATTTCCAGACTATCCCATCAATCCAGTCTTTTCTATCTATCCTCATTCGTCCAATAGTTAAGGGGTCATCATTTGATGATATTTCCTTAAACTTTAAGATATGGGTACAGATTGAATTACACTTACGCCACCGGCAAACATACCTTGCTAAGCATTTATTAATTTAAGGACATATCACTCATGAGCAATTACAAAGTAACTTACTTCGATATTGATGGCGGCCGTGGTGGTCCACTTCGAATAACCCTGCATGCCGCTGGGTTAGCCTTTGAGGATATCCGTTGGTCTTTTCCAGAGTTCGGCGAAAAACGTGAGAGTGCTAGATTTCATGCAGTTCCGTTTTTGGAGTTTGACGGCGAGACGGTAACGCAGTCAAATGCGTTATGTCGATATATTGGCAAAATGTGCGATCTATACCCGGATGATCCTAAGCAAGCTTTGTATTGCGATGAAGTGATGGAAGCCGTTGAAGATCTTACGCACTTCATGGTCCAAACATTTGGGCTAGAAGGCGAGGAGTTAAAGACGGCACGAGAAAACTTTAAGAATGGGCGTCTCACTGTTTTTCTAAAAGGTCTAAATGAATTACTGACTCGTGGCGGTGGTGAGTACTTTGCCAATGGTCGCCTAACAGTCGCTGATTTAAAAGTCGCTGCTATTATGAAAAACATACGTGCTGGCGGCTTGGATCATATTCCAGCTGATTTCGCGGATAACTTAACGCCAGCGCTGGGTAAGCATCATGAGCGAGTTGAAAATGATCCGATAGTTAAGGCTTATCATGCATCGAAAGGTGCTTGATCAATTTGCAAAATCACTGATAACCACCGCATTCAATTTGAATGCGGTAGTGCTTTCAAGAAGTTAAGCCGCCTTGGTGTTAATACCTTGCTTTACCCAGCCACACAGGGCCGGTACTTCATCTGGCGATGAAGGCTTTCCGTATTTGTATCCCTGCAAGTAATCACAACCATACTCTTTGAGTGAGCTTGACTGCACGTCCAGCTCTACGCCTTCACCAATTGACTTTAGTTCAAACCGATCTGCAAGCTCAACGATGACCTTAGTCAAACGGCATACCGACTCATCCGTCTCCATACTTTGTACAAAAGCTTTATCAATCTTTAAAAAATCAGCTGGAATGTGTGGCAGGTATGCTAATGCGGAATAGCCTGTACCAAAATCGTCGATGGCGATGCGAATGCCCATAGCACGTAGCTCTGACAAAATACTTACCGCACGATCAAAATCTTGGAGCAGATCAGATTCGGTGAGTTCAATGATCAAACATCGCCCTTCTAATTCGAGCTCCTCTAACTTGTCAGAAATGAAGGTCGTTAAACCATGATCAAGCAATTGCGATGAGGCCACATTTACCGACACTGATACTTCATGCATATCAGGGAATGAATCACGCCAATGGCGTATTTGATGACAGGCACTTGCTAAAACCATCCGCCCAAACTCGATCGACAGTCCTAACCGTTCGATAGTGGGAATAAATTCAGGTGGCGCAACCACACCTAATTCTGGCGATTCCCAACGCGACAGCGCTTCAAGAAACACAGCTTGTTCGCTTGATGCGGATACAATTGGCTGATAAGCAAGACTAAAGTCGTCAGCCGTGATGGCCTGACGGATTTCTTTTTCTAGTGTATAGCGACGAGTGACCTCTTTACGAAACTGCAGATCAAACACCTGATACGTTATTTCAGCGTTTTCCTTAACCCGGTACATAGCAGTATCGGCATCACGCATCAAGCGAACAGGATCAATATCACCTGGTGCACTCAGCGCAAGCCCAACCGAACCGCCACCATGAATGAGCTGTTGACCAACCATCAACGGCTGTTGTAAAACTTGTGATAACTCCTTAGCAAACTCTTCAGCATCAGATTCACGCGCTACAATTCGAGAAAAGGCGAATTCATCACCACCCAAACGGGCAACCAGATCATCCTTTGCCTCCATGCCTCGAAGGCTATCAGCAACCTTGATTAGCAGCTGATCTCCGACATTATGGCCAAAGGTGTCGTTGATTAATTTGAAACGATCCAGATCAATAATGGCGACGGCTAGCACCTGCGTTGCATCATCGACCGAATGGGCTATATTTTGGAGTGATCGGCCAAACGAATAGCGATTTAATAAACCCGTTAATGAATCTGTATTAGCAAGTGTTGAAAGCTCTTCGTTCTTTGACGATAGCTCAGCATTTAATTGTTCAACCTGCTTACTTCGCATAAGCGACTCAAGCGCCTTCACCACTTGGCGATTTTTAGCTTGTAAACGCGAATTAAGCTCAGCCATTTCTGCGGAAGCAATCGCGAAAGCATGATCATTGAGAAGCCGTTGTTCGTCTGCTTCAGCGTAGGTGGCGCGCACCCGCTCTATAAACTGCTCTTCGGGACTATTACTCTCTGCAACTAGCCCAGACTTACGTAATTGTCTCGCAACTAATCGTTCAGATCGCTTTTCTATGGAGTCCTTAGACATTTAAACTTCGCAAAGAGTAGTAAGGGTCATCGTTTGATTATGTAGTTCACATCGACCACTCAAACCCGGTGCTAATTCGCCGTACGAATAAAATCCAATTAGTTTAAAAGCCGAGTCAAGAAGATCCGCCACAGCCTCAACTTCTTCATCAGCTCTTTGGCCAAGTACAAGCCTACGACCAACGCATGACACCGCAAGACAAAGTCCATCTCCATTGGCTGTGGCATCCGTTTTAAGATTTGTTCCGGCCTGTTCTGCGCCATCAATTAAGGCATCAAAGCTCGCTCGCATAAACTGTGCGGTCCAACCTTCGGGCAGATTGCCGGCAAACGTCATCGAAGAGTTGTCTGTATCTACGCCTAATATAGTCCGAACTACAGCCGTATCAACATCAGCACCCGGCGGTCGTATCGCTAATGGAAACAACAATGCAGAACCCGGTAAATCTTGCGCACGATCACCGAGGTAGCGGCTATAGAGCTCAAGTGCCGGCTCGCCATCAAGTTCGTTCAAAACATTTGCACTGGAAGACGTAATTTTTCGTTCCGGGCCGAAAATCTCCCAACCACCTTCAGAGCCAGTAGAAACTGCAAGCCGATCACCGTAAAACCCAATCGCAACTGCCTGCTTTGAACTTACCTTCCCATCTGAGAGCACGACGGTTTCTTCAAAATTACTCTGATCTGCTGCCAAACCACCGAATATTGTCACGTGTTCAGCTAGCTCAGCGCTAATAGCTTCCACCAGTGCTGATCCATTGCAGTTAATACCATCCGAAAGTACTAAAACGGCAACCAGATCGGCAGTGTTGAGTTGCGCACCTAGTTTATGACCCGCTTCGGCACTTAACGTGGGATCCGACATAATGGCAGTGGCAGAGCGTACCGTGGAATGATCAAACTGGAGCGTAGAAATAAGAGCGTCATCATCGACAACGTCGTCCTCATGAAACTGGCCAGCAGTGGAGCAGCCCGCTATAAGCGCCGTTGGAAAGCGCTCATTTAATGTGTGCATGAACTCAGGCTTCGTGAGCGTCTCGCGAGTAGCGAAAACCAAGACCAGATCTTGCGCCCGATCATAGCTGTCGCTCAAATTGCCAGTAGCAACTCGCATAGTTCCGTCCCAAACGAATTAGATGACCAAACTATCGGCACTCGTACCCTACCCTTGACGACATTAAAGCGCGGACCAGTTCAAACTATCGACCACTACGCATAATGCCGGCGATAACACGTTGGGCTTTATCTATTAAGTAGCATCGACTCGCTATACACCCTCTTCATACACCTAGTAACACTACCTAAATTCGATAAGGCGCTGCCTCATGAATTACCTCATTTCCGTTTCGCTTTGGACAAATTCATGGCTTTATCTAAACCGATAATACTATCTTCGTTTTGAAGGGCCTTGAGCGTCGTGCCGTTGAGATCGGCATCATCAAGTACAAGATTTTTAACTGATGCTCCAGACAGATTAGCACCCGCAAGCTTACTGCCTGAAAGATTGACATCGTCAAGCAAAGCATCATTGAATTTTGCAAACTCTGCATCCACTCTCGACAAGTTAGCACCAGTGAAATCCACATTGATCAGCTTAGTGGATGTCATCACTGTGCCCATCAAACCCATGGATTGATTTTTCATATCGGCTGACAGATCCGAGTTTCGAAATGACGCGCCGGTTAAGTCAGCGCCTTTAAAGTTAGCCGTAATACGCGTGTTATCAAAATTCGCGCCTTTGAGCTTGGCCTTGCGTAACTGCGTTGAGCGTAAGCTTGCACCCGTTAGGTCAGCATTTTCCATATTCGCGCCCATCAACCAGGCTAGATCGAGCCGTGTATTGCGCAATTTGGAGTTTTCTAAATTGGTATTATTTAAACGCGCCCAGCGCATATCAGCACCACTGAAGTCGAGATTGCTAAGATCCAAACCAGAGAGCTGACGATTAGTTAAGTCAATCGCAACGCCGCTAGTTGCCCCTGCGAGTAACTTCTCGATTTCGGCACGTGTAGTATCAGATTCACTCCATTCGGGAGTCGACAAATCGACTAGATCCATCATGTCTTGAGAGATGGCTGGAGTAGCTAATGTGAGCAAAAGAATAGTAATAGCCGCCTGAATTTTCATCATCATAAGCTGTGTTCCTCTTTGTCTTAGGTGCGTCATAAACGCATACCTGATACTAGCATTGAGAAGCTGCGATTAGCCAGTGGTGTATTACAGCTGCCTCTGCTTACTCCCTTGCCCGGCCAGGTAAAAAGCGCAAGCATAAAAATAACAAAGCCAGGCACGCAGGTATCCAGCGTAAATCTACCGGTACTCTCTTCTGATGAGCCAAGGAGCTCACCATAGCGGCATCTGCCAGCTGGTTAGCCGAATCCATCGGTAAATAGATGAGTTCAGCTAAACGTCCTAGCTTACTTAAGTGCACATCTTGACGGCTGGATAGCTCTTCATTGCTTTGCCCAGCAGGCGCATCAGGCTTTTGTACTACTTCACTTGCTTGCCAATATGACGTTATCTGTCCGTTTTCATCTACGGTCTTGGGAATTCTTACCGGGTTCAATCCTCCAACCCCCACGATCACACCACTGACGGGATATCGATCTGTTTTGGGCATACCTCTATCGCCCGAGCGTAACGGTGGCGCTTCTTGGCCATCAGTGAAAAATACGATTCTGGTTGTTTCGCCCATTCCGTCCGCTGCGCGAATGCTCTGATGCAAGCCTTTGCCAACTCCACTAGCATTAGCCCAACGCATCCGGCTACTAATATTACTTAACGATGATGCAAGGCCCGCATAATGATCACAGACTTCGACTGGCGAAGTTAAGGTTACCACTCGCCTTCTGGTAAACACGCTCCAGCCAACACGCGAACCACAAGGCAAGTGTTGCAATAAATCCAAGGCAGCTGCCTTTGACGCAGCTAAGCGACTAATAAGCTGATCACCTGCTACATGATCTTCCACTTTCATACTCTGAGAAATATCAAACGTTATTTGGAAATCATAAACGGGGCGCGCCATCACAATGGGCTTGAGAAACACACAAACTAATAGTGCAATAAGCGACAACAGGATCCATATGTTTTTATTTAACATAGGTTTCCTGCGCAGCTTCTACGCCACAAATGATACCGCCACGCATGGGTAGTTGGTAGGCCATGCTTAAGGCAGATCCTTTAGCGTAAAATCAGGTACAACAACGTTGACACTTTTTATTGGCGGTCGCTTATCAAAAAGCTTGTCGGATATTTCTGGAGCAACACGAAGCGCATGCTCAAGATTCACTCGTGCATCCCAGTGATCAGGTTTAGCAAGCAGTAAATCACGATAGCGCTGTTTAGCAATTTCGATTAACGGACGCGTTTGCGCTCCAGGCAAATCCGGGCGCAGCCCTTCTCTTAAGTAGTGATTAGCTAAATTAAATCGTGACGCCACACCAATCGTTGAATCTTTTTGCTGATCGCCTAGCCTGACATATAGCGCTTCCGCAGCATCAAACTCACCACCTGCTGATAAAGCATTGGCGGTTTGAAGCACAACGGCGGGATGCAATTTTTTAGTGGTATCGGGGTTATGCTCTGTCAGCGTTTCAGGAACCGCAGAAACTGCCCTCGTCACTTTATTAGTGTCATAAAGCTTATAGCTCTGCCACAACGTCACTAACAACAAGCCAGCAGCGATACTGCCAAAAAGAAAATGGTTGGTTGAGCGCTTCACTTGAGTGTCTCCATTCTTACTGCGGCAATCAATGCAAGAGCTGCACTTGTGATCAAAGCCAATATAAACAACACGCGACTGTAATCGATGCCAGCATTCTTTTCATAATAGGTAAGCGGAAGGTTTTCCTGGCTATCAATAGTAGCGACCGCCTCACCCATTGACGCCACATCATCTGCTTGAAAAACTTGATACTTAATGCCGAGGTTTTTAAAAAATAGATGCAGCTCGACTTCTTCGGTATTAGATGACGTGTCTGTGCCCACCAGATCAAAATTAGGTGTATTGATACCACTTTGCACATAGATGAAGTACAGACTAATCTGGTTTCGTTGCATACCTTCCTTTATTTTTATGCGCGTTTCTTCATCAAGCTTTGCTCCTCCATCAGAAACCAATAACACCGCACGACTGCCCGTGTAAGGGCGCTGATCGAAGGCCTTAATGGCTGCCAGTAGTGCAAGCCCCATATTGGTTTCTTTTGGTCCTCGTCCTATTCCACTAGCATCTAGGCCCGCTTGTAGGAATCCAGTATCGTCTGTAAAATCAACGATGCGCATCGGCACCACACTAAACAAGGTTAATGCATAACGATTTTCTGGGCGCTGCGACAACAACCAACTAAGCGCCTGCCTAGCTAAGCCGTTTTTCGTCTCTTGCACCTGTATGGATTGGTAGTCTCTTAAGATTGGGCGCTTCACCTCTCCATCCATGCTGGCACTTCTATCGAGTAAAATAGAAATTTCCGCACCTCGTCCAATGCGTTCAGTCAAGCTTTCAGAACTCTGCGGACCGGCAAGCGCTATTACTAACAACCCTATTGTTAAAGCAGCCAGGCCCTGCCACAGCCAATGCAAACGCTGGCCACTAACATCGGCAGGCAACCAATCAGTCCAAGGAAACGGTATTTCGTCGCGCTTCCCCGATATCAATGGCAACAGCGCCAGTGGTAACAAGAGCAGCAACCACGGCATATGAAATCCGAGTGCTGACATTAGTCGACCATGCCAGCTGACGCCTTGGCAACTTGCTTAGCTTGGCGCTTCTCTGCTTGGTGTAGGGTATTGCACAATTTGGATACCGCTATGGCTTCTGGCTCTACCTGTTGGAAAAAGCGCACAGATGAAGCGGTATAAAATTCCTCGACTTTGCCTTCGTATTGCTTTATCCATGGCGCCGCGGAATACAATTGATCTAGGGAGTTACCACTAATCGTTTTACCGGCTACATCATTAAACGCGCGGTGTAACGCAATCCAGGCTTGTGGGTTTTTGTCCCGCTCAGCGCTAGGCAGCTTATTGATCGTGCGCCTAGCTAGTGCAAAAGGCAGTGTATGTGAATCCTTAACATGCCTTATCAGCCACCACAAAAACCATAAACCCAATACCGACAGCAGGGAAATCATCCCCATCTTTAACAATGGCATGTTCGGTTTGTCGATAACATCTAGTGCGCTACGATCAGGCAATGGTGAAGAGACATCACCATCACCCGAAGCGGTAAGCGGCGCTACAGTAAAGAACCAAGGCTGTAGCAGTTGTTCTTCACCTGACTCTGTTACGAATGTGATGGCCGGCAAGGCAATGGTTTCGGTTTGTGTTGGTGAATTTATCACTTGATAGCGCAGTTCAAGCCATTGCTGTTTTTGTATGGTGACCGTCTTGTTTGGCAGACGATAAAGATAATCGTTTATCCGCAAGCCTGACTCTAAATCCGTTGCACTAACGGCTCCTGCCGATGATTCCAGATTAACGCGTTGGAGCAAAACATCACCGATAAAATAACCGTACGAGCGATCTGGATGCTGCACCTGCAAATCCGCTATTGCAATTGGCACTATAAGAAGCGCCAGAATAATGAATACAATCCGCCCCATCAGACCCGCGTCTCCATAAAATAGCGTGACAACGACTCAGGATCGAACCCATTACTTATCCAAAACGGTTTAACATCCCTGGCGGCGAATACGTCGGCTATGGCTTGCCGGCGCTTTTCAACATTAGCCTCCCACTGTTGACGCACTGTTGGCGTAAGCCATAGGTGACGAGAATGTTTGCTGCCCATTTGTCTGACAGACAATAATCGCTTGCTATCAGGGGGTTTAATTTCAGTGCGGTCCCAGATCACCAGCGGCACCACTAACGATCCCGCCAGGGGTTCGAGAATTCGAGCCAGATCGGCAAGCGGCCAATGGAAGTCACTCACGATAAATACTAGCGCTGATTTACCTGCAACCGATTCGATACAACGTGATAATGCATCGATATTAGCACTGGCTGGCGAAATCGGTTTAGACGATAAAACAACTTCTGCCATGGTTTGTCCGGTACCGCGACCAAACCTTGCTGGCATTGATAGATCATCCCGCTTTACTGAATCAAACGGAACAAGGCTTACGGAGTCACCAAGGCCCCCTGCACTAAAGCCCAGGGCTTCAAGAAACTCCGCCGCCACTTGTAGCTTGTTTTGGTCCGCTCCAAAGCGCATAGACTGCGATACATCAACAATGGCGGATACGGTAATGGATGCACGCTGTTTGTTAACTCGTACCAACCAATCTTTTTGAATATTACTAACACTGGCACGTAAATCCAATCGTCTTGGATCCGGCTGGTCGATGAGCTTCGCATGTGATACGAAATTCATACCTGCACCACGGCTATTACTGCGATGTGCTCCCGGACGAGAGCTGGATGTATTACCTGGCAACCGATAAACGAACTCGGCTGTGGCAGTATTCATCATGGAGAAGCCACCACATTCATAATAGAGTGGATTAACACAGGGGATATTTCTGATCTGCGCAATTCGTATATGGGTTGGAAAAAGATACGATGCCCTAAGGCGGCTGGCAATACGGCATGTACATCTTCGGGTATTACGTACTCTCGATCATTCATCCAAGCGACAACACGTGCTGCTCGTACCAACGCACTCATGCCACGTGGGCTAGCGCCAGCGAGAATCAATCGATCCATTTCCACGCCTTCAACCGAGACGCCGAATTGACCTGGTGTTTCGCTGGCTCGCCATAACTCCAGTATGTATTTTTCTATCGCTGGGCTAGTGGTTACTGTTTTTTGAATGGCAGTACTGACATCGTTGAGCTGATCCCCAGGGCAAAGGCCATAGGTAACCTGCTCGATTAGGGTGTCTGCATTATGGTAAGCGGTGTCGATAATTAATGAGCGTCGTATATCCTCATCTACCGGTGTTGCCATATTCAATTCAAACATGAAACGATCACGTGCGGCCGAGGCTAGTTCGAAGGTTTCTTCTTTTTCCACCTTGTTGCGATCGGCAAAGACTGTCATGTGCGGAAATTGAAATTCTTTATTGAACGCAGACACAGAACGTTCTGCCATCGCACGCAGTAGCAATGATTGGACTTGTGGACGTGCTCGATTGATTTCGTTGAAGAAGAATGTGGTGAGTTGTTCGCCGTGGCGTAGCAACGGGCCCGGATCTATTCTTGGCTGGCCATCTGAATCAACATAGGTGTGATAAACCAAATCATTAGGCATAAGATCAATTGTGCCCTCGGTTCGCTCAAACTCCCCTCCCGCTGCTCGTGCAAAGGCGCGTAATACCGTGGTTTTACCAACACCCACATCACCTTCTAACAAAACATGACCACGCGCAAACAGGGCTACGTTGATTAATCTTATTAGTGAGCTCTGCCCGATAACAACACTATTAATGGCTGTTTCTGTAACCAGTGCGTGTTCTCGCCAATCGGCAAGATAGTTTTCTGTGGTCAAGCTGTTCCCCTAATTACTACAAAAGTCGCCTCATAGCCTAACTTGGTAAGAGTACGTTTGCGCCATCTTTACCTGCACTTAAACGCTTTGATTCTTTTGGATCTCGAAAAACTAAGGGATGAGCTTCTGCTGCGATGTTATCTTGCGCCTTAGCAACCGCTTCATCTACAACAGAGCGATGTTCTGATTTATCACATACTGGGTCGGCTGCATTGGGATCCCCTGTTAGCATGTAAGCTTGGCAGCGACAGCCGCCTAGATCATCATCTTGTTCTGGGCATGACCGGCACGGCTCTTTCATCCAACCTTTGCCACGATAGCGATTAAAACCCTCTGATTCGTACCAAACATCACTAACGCTGTGCTCTTTTACATTCGGGAACTCTAGCCCCGGAAGCATACGAGCGGTGTGACAAGGCAGGGCTGTGCCGTCAGGCGTTATTGTTAAGAACACATTGCCCCAACCATTCATGCATTTTTTAGGGCGATGCTCGTAGTAATCAGGCACGACAAAAATGATACTGATCTTGTCACCATACTTTTCGCGGTAGCGGCCTGTAACAGCTTCGGCCTTTTCAATCTGTTCGCGAGACGGCAACAAGCTGTCGCGGTTTAGTTTTGCCCAAGAGTAAAACTGAGTGTTAGCAAGCTCTAAGGTTTCGGCGCCTAGGTCGAGTGCGAGTTCGATGATTTTATCAACGTAATCGATATTCATACGATGAATAACGCAGTTTAAAACCATGGGCCAGTTATTATCTTTGATGATGGCCGCAACCTTATTTTTTAGATCAAAGGTTTTGGTGTTAGACAAAAAATCATTGAGTTCTTTGGTTGAATCCTGAAAGGATAATTGTACGTGATCAAGACCAGCCTCTTTTAAGGCTTTTGCACGCTCGGCAGTTAGCCCCACTCCGGAAGTTAACAAGTTGGTGTAGTAGCCTAAGCTTCTCGCTTCCGCTACTAATTCTTCGAGATCGGGCCGCAGCATTGGCTCACCGCCAGAAAACCCCACCTGCACGCTGCCAAGCTCCCGCGCCTCACGCAATGTTTTTATCCAACCTTGCGTATCAAGCTCTTGATCAACCTGGTCAAAGCCAATTGGGTTGTAGCAAAACGCGCAATGAAGTGGACACCGATACGTTAGCTCCGCCAAGAGCCACAGTGGCGGGCCGGGTTTACTAATGGCAGTGTTGGTTGAACTGGCAGGGTTATTCATTGCGTAGCTCTACCCATTTTTGCTCTAGCGCATGCTCTACAAACGACAATACATCCGGCTCAAGACCCGTCTGTTCGAAGTCCTTTTCGAGCAGCTTTACGACATCACTTAACTTGCGCTCACCATCGCAGCGCTGCATGATTTCCGATGCGCTTTGGTTAAGCTTAACCATACCTTCAGGATAAAGTAGCACCCAGGTGTCTTGCGCTTTTTCAAACTGTAAGCGCAAACCAGGGCTAATGCTAACGACCGTGTTCGTATCGATATTCATGCTAATACAGGCTCATCTGTTATGGATGCAGTGGCCGCTACCAATCCAGCATCCTCTAATTTAGGTAGTGGCTTCCAATCAGGCAATCCATAAGCCACTACCATCGCATCGCTAATCTGCCACAACACCTCTAATTTAAATTGCAAAATATCAAGCGCGCGTTGTTGCAATTCGACAGTATCGAAATACTCAAGCGTAATCGATAAACCATGCTCAACATCGCGCCTGGCTTGTTGCACTCTGTTTCTAAAATACTGCAGGCCGGCGGGGTCGATCCATTGATAATGTTGAGGCCATGTTGCCAGGCGCTGCTTGTGGATGGCTGGCGCGAACAGTTCGGTTAAGGATGCGCATACGGATTCTTGCCAAGGGCGAGTTCTGGCAAAATTGACATAGGCGTCAACTGCGTAACGAACACCTGGCAACACGTGACGCATATCTGTTACTTCTTCACGTGTTAGGCCAACTGACTCTGCAAGCGTGATCCAAGCCTCAATGCCGCCTGCGTCACCATCGCAGCCATCGTGATCACGGATCCGTTGTATCCATTCTTTTCTTACGGCTTGATCATCGCAAGCTGACAACACCGCGCCGTCTTTTAAGGGGATTGCCTGTTGATAATAATATCGGTTAGCAACCCATCCACGAATTTGATCCTTATTAGCCTTACCTTCAGTGAGCATCACGTTGTAAGGATGATTGATGTGATACGCACGACCCTTGGCACGAAGCTGCTCTTCGAACTCGGTGTGATTCCAAATAGTAGTGCGCTTCTTATCCATGACTCATCCTCTATACCTCAAATGACATACCATCGAAAGAGACTTCGATACCCTTCTCTTTCAGTGCCGCATTCTCAGGCCCATCTTCATTCAGTATTGGGTTTGTATTGTTAATGTGAATAAGCACCTTGCGGGTATCGGACGATAATTTATTCAACCACTCCAGCATGCCTCCTTCACCCGTTTGCGGAAGATGCCCCATTGATCGAGCTGTTTTTTGCGAAATACCCGCCTCCTGCATTTCATTGTCGGTCCACATTGTTCCATCAACCAGCACGGTATCCGCGAGCTGCATTGCATTCCAAACTGGATCCTCTAATTGACCCAAGCCAGGTGCGTAAAATAGTTTTTTGTTTGATAGTTCATCTGTCATCAGAATACCAACCGTATCACCAGGCAAAGGTTTATCACGCCGTGGTGAATAAGGCGGCGCATTACTGATAAGCGGTAACACGTCAATACGAATACCGTTTGCGCCGGGTATCGAGTTATAGCTCTCGCCAGGCGTTACTTTATGCCAGTCGATATCGCAGTAATATTTAAGAACGTTGAACAAAGGATTGCCTGAACTTAGATCTTCGTGTACTTGCTCGGTACACCAGATCTTTAACGGCGTATCGCTTTCCCGCAGCATTAATAAACCGGTTGTGTGGTCTATTTGAGAGTCGAGTAGGAAAATACTTTTGATGCCGGTATCGCGTACCTGACGCGCAGGCTGCAAGCTTTGCGATGCCTTAAGCTGAGTGAGAATATCTGGCGAGGTATTAAATAGTAGCCAATCTATTCCATCATTTGAAACTGCGATTGACGATTGGGTTCTTTCACGTGCTTTGATGCTACCGGTGCGCACGCCGTTGCACATGTTGCAGTTACAGTTCCATTGTGGAAACCCGCCTCCCGCTGCGGACCCTAGTATTTCAATTTTCAAAGTAGTTCTTTTAGGATTGGCGTGACAAACCCTCTATCTTCCTCTCTCTTCTCCTTTATCTTTAGTGATCAGCGATAAGGTAGTGTTTCAGTTACATCACGACTTGTTGATTTTGGAGACAAGCCACTCGGTTATCACCGAGTGGCTGCGGTGCCTTAGCGGTGCGTGAAATACATCGTAATTTCAAAACCGTACCGGATATCAACAGCCTTTGGTGTTTCCCATTTCATAGTGTTACTCCAATATAGATAAACGTTAACGTTATTGATCAAATAGAGCCTCGTACCTCCTAAGGCTCCACTTTATACTGACATATAAACGAACTAAATGGAATGGAATGGTAACGGTGCTAATGGTGCAATATGACGCACTTTTGCAGGTGAAAGCTATACGCATGGCTAGTACGTCATTTTTATTTTAATGTGAATGATCAGGGGGATAAATTAGAATGATTAGGCTCCACTCCTTTCGTGAAAACTAACAGGAAATAATTATGGCGAAATATAACGGAGGATGCGATCACGTTAAAACGCATTCGGATAGCGACCCGATAGATAACCACACATGCCACTGCTCGGTTTGTAAAAGTGTAACCAATCAACCTACTACGCATGTGGTCTTTTTTAATCACAACGACATTGTTGTAGACAACCCAGATAACTTAAAACGTCAACCGTTTAACGCTAACAACCCCGATGGCCCTCTTGACCTTTGCACCTGTGCAACGTGCGGAGCACCTATCATGTTAGATGACAAAGAACAACGCATACGCGCCATTGTGCCGAACCTAATGGGGTACAACGCGGACAACTTAGCTGCGACTTATCACGCGTTCTATGATGCCGCTACAGGCGAACCCAAGCCCGATGACGGACGCCCTGTACATAGTGGCCTAAGGCCAGATTTCGTATGGCCCAAAGGTATACCCACTACCGCTTGATTCATCCAGCACTCTCGTATGCCAGCCCCTATATAACTAAAACATATAACTAAAAACGGATGGCCATTGCCATCCGTTTTATCTCATTAATGAAGTTAACTACTGAAGCGAAGATAACTTAAAGTAACCCTTTTTTCTCCATATCTTTTCGCAGCTTTTTCAGTAATCCCTTTGCAGGTAAATTCGACCTGTCTGATTCCAAAGTAGCCATATAGCCGTCAAGAATAGCGCTTGGATCTTCTGGCTGGCCCACCACAATGATGCCCCCCATTCGAGCTCCCCAGTGCGGCGTGCACTTAAACACGATGATGCCTTCAGATTCAAATACAAAGGATATGTTTTCACCCAGTTCAGAGTTAATTTTTTCAAACCCTTCAGGTGACATCAGATCGATCGTTTCTACGTTATGACCACCCATACTCTCAAAATTGATGGTATCGCCCGGCTCTATGTATACGAACATCGGTTTAAATTTAACCGCAACCGCCGTAACCGTATGCTCGGTAGACATAGCGATGTTTGCCGACAATGATAATGCCGCAAATAAGATAGCCGATATGATTCGTGATTTTGAAAATGTGATTGTCATGTCCCCTCACTGTTAAGAATGTTGTAATGAATAGTGTTTTGAACGCTGTGAAATAGTTACGTTTGTAGACTATCAGAAAGTATAGCCAAATCAAAATACGGCAATAGTCAACTTTACCAATAAATACTATGTTTTAAAAATACGAAGAACTTTCCTATACGATATTTATCATTCGCTTCCTTAACGATCACTTAAGATTAGTGATAGCCTTTATACATGTAACACTGTGTCACAAGCTCTGAATCATCACTTAGCACTTATGTGCATTGTTAGTATTTTATCAATAGCGTCTTCAATCAACTCTGGCCGATCAACATGCACATGATGACCACTGTCATCAGCAATTATTTGTGTCGCGGTTTCACTCAGGGATAAAAATTCTGTTTGTAGTTCGTGCCATATTTTGTCTTTATTGCCCGCAGCGTTGTCACCTGCATAGGGATCCGAACCACGGCTAATAATTTTGACCGGAAAATGAAATGATTTACGGTTAGCTTTTATGTAGTCGCAAGAATCTCGGAACGATTCAATTTCAGCATGTAAGGCGGTGTAGGTTTTACGCATGCGTGAAAGCGCGCGAATTTTCCTCTTTATATCATCACGTAAACCCGATGGTAGTTCAGGTGCTGACACCACGAAGTTATTAGATGTCGGTAGCATTGCTACGTTACTTTCGCCAGCCAAACGAGTGAACTGATCTTCGTGCGATGCATCAACGAGAATTAAACCAATAACGCTACCCGGCATAATCGACGCCAGTTGGCGCATAATAAGCCCACCAAAAGAATGTCCTACCAAAATCAGATTACTATTGGTTTTCATAGCAATTAGCAATTGTTTTGCTTCGCGAGCCAGCAGAACTACATGACGAGGATTGCTTCCCGGATCACTCCACGCGTAACCAGCGCGATCATATATGCAGGCTCTTACATTACTACTAATGGATTCAGCAATTGGCAACCATTCTAACGCCGACCCACCTAAGCCAGGTTCAAACAATACGGTTACGTCGCTTTCACCCATACACAGCGAATGTAAACGATGCCGGCCTAAGGAGTACAACTCACCGGGCGGTTTTTTGATAAAACCAAAGTCTAGGGGGCTATCGTCTGTTTCTTGCGCAATGGTGGCGTTAGATAAAGAAAGTGTCCCGCAAGCCATTGCTAGTCTCGATAAATAGTAACGCCTAGCTTGTAATTCTTGGTCGTGCGGCACGTCGCGCTGGCTACTTGCTGTTGATGCTTTAGATTCTTTATCTAGTTTTTTCATGGACACCTTCATGAACAACAATGGTGTAGCAACTTAGGATAACGGGTTAGTGAAACGTTACGGTAGATACTGCGCTAAATCCCTCAGCACATCCCCCATCAGTGTTTCTAATTCCACTGGAGTTTCGCATAACAAGCGGATAGCGCTCTCACGACGATCAAAGATTCGTTGCTGCCAGGCAGTAGTTTCTTTTATTTCGGCGATTCGTTTTATCGATTCTTCGTCGGTCTTGTCTTCGAGTGACACCAGCTCATTAAGGTGAGACTGCACCTTTTTTGACATCGCGATTTGTTGCCGAGTAAATTTACGAATACCTTTAAAGTAATCACTGCGTCGCTGGTTGAAGCGGTAAACAACACCGTCTGCTACTTGGCTATAAACATCGATTCGTTGATCCTCTGGAATCGATTCAGCAAAGGTTTCAATAAGGTCACGGGCAGCGTCATCAAACTGTTCTAGAGCGCCTAGCTTATTAACCAGTTTCTTTGCTTCATTGTTTTTACGCCAAGTACCCACCATATCGTCTTCAATTGGTTCTGGCCACACAACCGCCACCGCCACCTCAGGCACGTATCCCTGTATGCACGGCCACTCAATATCAACCTCGGCAGTTGTTGCGGCTAGTACAGGCACTGTAACAACGATCGTTGCAAGGCTTGCAAAACACAGAGACTTCATGTGGTTAGCTAGTTTTTTTATTCTATTTTTCACGTTCAATAGCTCCCTTAAAGTACTACGTAGCAGGCCCGCCCTTACGCGGTAAAAAACCGCGCAGAGGGTCATAACCCCAAATGGCAACTGCTGAAAAGAACAAGGTGCACAAAAGTGTAATAAGCCCGGCTTGCCAATTTATCTCTGAATACAAAGCAAATCGTACAAATTCAACAGCGTGCGTAAAGGGATTGAGATTAGCCACCCAGTACAGGAGCTCACTGGAATCACGTACTCGCCATAGTGGGTACAAGGCAGATGATGCGAAGAACATCGGGAAAATGACAAAATTCATCACCCCAGCAAAGTTTTCTAATTGGGTCACGAACGACGACAACATTAAACCAAGTGCGCCCAGCATCAAGCCGGAGAGTATTAGTGCAGGTATCACCATAAAGTAACCCGAGACCGGCGGCCGTACTTCCCAGAACCAAGCAATCAGTAAAAACACATAAACTTGCAACAAGGCAACAGCAACGCCAGATAACAATTTACACAACAGTAAAAACCAACGTGGCAGCGGCGAGACAAGCAGTAATCGCATACTGCCCATCTCGCGGTCATAAACCATTGATAAGGAGCTCTGCATTCCGTTAAATAGCATGATCATGCCAAGCAAACCGGGCGTTATGTACTCCTCATAAAGCACGTACGTTTGATACGGCGGGATAATCGACACACCCAGCACCGAGCGAAAACCAGCAGCAAAAATAAACAGCCACACTAAGGGCCTAACCAAGGCTGCGAAAAATCGCGCACGTTGATTTAAGAACCGTAAGCTTTCGCGAATTAGGATGCCTTTAAAACAACTTCTGGCGTGTTTTAAATTCATATTACAGTCGCATCCGCGGGTTGACCTGTCAGATGGCTGTAAAGTTCAGCGATGCTTTTTTTGCCATGCTCCTTTAGCAGATCGGCTGATCCACCTTCAAACAGTATTTTACCGTGATGCAGAAAATAAACATAATCAGCATCTTCAACTTCATCCATCAAGTGCGTCGCCCATAACACACCGACGTTACGCTCTTTGCACAAGGTTTTAACGTTGCTAACAAACTCCATGCGGTTGGCATGATCAAGCCCCACCGTCGGCTCATCAAGTAGCAGAAAGTTAGGGTCATGTAGCGTGGCACGCGCAAGCTCTATGCGCCTCTGCTGGCCGCCACTTAGCTCGGTTACTTTACGCTGCTGTAGGTCGGATAAGCCGTAGCTTGCCAAGGCCGCATCTATTCGTTTCTGCAACTCCGACGTGGCAATACCATGCAAGTGGCAAAAATAGCGTAGGTTCTGTTTGACGGTAAGATCGCGATCAAGCGTGGCACGTTGAAACACAACACCGATTGACGCTAAGGCCGCTTCCGTGTTCATACGTAAGTCATGCCCACCGATGCGGATCTCACCACCATGTGCTGCGTAAAGCCCAGTGATGATCGAAAATAGTGTTGTCTTACCTGCACCATTTTGGCCTAATAAAGCAACAAACTGCCCGTTAGGTACGGCTATCTGAACATCTTCTAATACAGCCTTGCACCCAAAACTGAAATTGATGTTTCGTGCACTGAGGCTAGCATCGGTGTCATCGTTACTCACTGATTGCTAAGCCCCAAGGAAACCGCCCTACTTTTACAGATTTAATCACACGCCGCTTTTTTAAATCAATAACAGACACATCACCTGAAACGCCATTGGTTGTAAACAAACGATCTTGACTAGGCGAAAATTCTAAATTCCAGACACGCTGCCCAACCAATAAGTACTTCTCTACTTCATAGGTTTCCATATTAATGACCGCAACACGTGCAGCGGGGCCTAAGGCGATATACGCTAGATTAGACCCGTCAGTGGATAGCTTAATACCCACGGGCTGAATTGATTCTGGTGCTAAGCCACGTACTTCAAAGCTTATTTTGTGTTTTATCTCTTTGCTGTCCGTATCGATTATACTGACGGTTCCCCCAATTTCTGATGATACCCATACCTCTTTACCATCACCGGTAAACTGTGCAACACGAGGCCGTGTATCCACCACCACATTTGCTTCAATCTTTAGTGTGTCAGTATTGATAAAATGAGCCATGTTTGTCGTTTCGGAGGTATTGACCAACCATTTACCATCGGGACTTACACCAATGCCTTCAGGCTCTATGCCAACTGGTATCTCCACTTCTTTTGTACGCTCATCTACATTAACTACAGTGACCAGATTATCGTCCTCGTTCGCTATATATAACTTAGTACCTTCGGGATTCAATTGCATTAATTCAGGATCAGGCCCTGACGGCAAGGAATGAGTGACTTTTAATGTTTTTAGATCCAGTACTTCAACATGATCTTCATCACTGGTACACATATACAATACCGAACCATCATTCGACAGCACAATCCCACGGGGCCTTTCACCCACAGTAACCGTGTCAACTACCTCTAAGGTGTCGCCATCGATGATCGATATCGTGTTGTCCTTTTCGTTAGATACATAAACGTTATAGGCGCTGGCATTGGCGGTAAATAATATTGACACAGCGGCAACCAAGACGCATGCCAAATTAGGTTCCCGACTTTTTCCCCGACAATGTTGTTTTTTCATTCTGCGTTCCTGCATTTGCTTTCCTTCATGTTTACAAGGCTTATTTATTTTTATTTGATGGTTCTTAGCTTATTCACTTACGCACTTACTTAAAGTTCTTACACAATGATTCGGGTTCGTCGTAACCCAGAGTATCCAGCTCTGTCAATTGATGCAGAAAGCCCTGCTGCGGGGACACAGTAATCAGCATTCGTGGAGAAACAACTAATACCGGTTGGCGCAACTGGCCGTTGTATCGACGAAATGACAACGCCTTCCCCTTAAAGCCTGCCAACTTAAAATTATCCGACAAGATGAACTCCCTTATTGATGCGGGATCGGCACTACCGATATTGGTAATGGCCTCAGCTAGCGTGCGCATGGCTAACCAAGATGAATAATCTTTTTCTGTCATGATGCGATCAGCTATTTTTTCGAACCTTCGTTGGATTTGCGTTGCACCCCACTGTTCATGCGAACGGTGCCAAGAGGTTGGCATCAAACCTTGAGTGCCCGCCACTGGGCGTGGTAGCCGACTTCGGTACGACAAGTACTCGCCAAATTCATCGATCTCATCCGCAACCAACACTACATCGTGATCTTTAAATTGGGTAAACGCTGGGATTTCCTGTTGCGCCGAATGGTGACCAGAATCAGTGCGTCGAGCGCCGGGGATTGTTGTCCAGTTATTGCGATCAACAACCTTAAGGCCAAACCGTTTAATCGAACGATCTAACGCTTGCGTGTATAACGCATCCTCAGGATGGCGCCCGGTAACTACAACGACCTTCTTCCAACGCTTCCAAGATAGGTACTGCGCTAAGCCATCTGTCAGCATAGCCCTTGATGGCGGTAGATGAAATAGATTCGGGCGGCAATCTTCTTGCCGTAGCCGATCATCCTTGGCGTAGACGTTAAGTATCAATGCATCTGGATACGCATCGGTTACTTTCAATAAATCATCGGCAACTAGGTTGGCGACAATGATCGTTGGTGCTGTTGATGATGCAGCTTGCACACTTTCAATCACATCACCCTCTTCAGGGATTAGCACTTCAACCAGTGAATACTTGTGGCCTAGAAAACTACCGGTGGTTTGGTTGTCGTTTAAACCTAGCTGCGCACCATCTAGCCCGTCTTTCTCTACTCGCTTATCAATGAGTGACAACGGTAATGGTGGCTGAATGTCACGCAGTAAATAAAAGACATCAACATTGATCTCAGTGTTAGCGGCTGCAACCTGCCCAACTAACGCCGAGTAACAGCCAAGTAGCAATATCATGAATGTGCGGCGGACACGGGGCGTCCGTGTAAAAACTGTGGACCACACTCGTATGGCAACAATTTGTAATCGGATCATATTCATGTGTGCACGCTTTACCGTCGAATCAATAACTACCCTTCGATAATTATTGTGACCCCTTGAGATTTACCCGTCGTGCCAGGTATGCGGAGCTCGTATGTGCCAGGCCGAATAGCGATAAACTTAATTTCCGCTTCACCCTCATCATCAAACTCCATGCTTTCTATGCCGAAGGGCCTTATCTCAATATCGTTGATCACGACCTCATCAACCCATATATTTCTAAAAAAGCCACTACCCGCAAGCGCCAACTCCCCAGAGCCATCACAGATGATGGTGATCTTGTAGTACTCGCCGGATTTCAGTGTAATGGGGCCATCTGCTAATGGCTTTACAACAGACAAGATAAGTGGTGGGAGCTCTTCTGCCCCCCCAGCCAGTAGGCCAGCAGTTTGGGCATGGGAGTAATTCATCGACGTGCTAATGAATACTAGTGTTGCTAATAAGATAGTGCGAAAAGTGTTCAGGGCTTTCAAGGCCTTCTCCTTAGGTAGTTCACGGTGTAATGATTAGTAATTCATAGCTCTAGCGGCTGTGCTCTAGTGGCTGACCTTTTTCATCCATTAGCGGCACACCATACGAGCGCAATATAGTATTGATTTGTGGCGTTAGCGTTTCTAGCTCCGCATTGATTCGATGCTTCCAGTCGGTTTCGTTATAACGAACCGCCATAGACACACGAAACGTTAATCGGGTTCGCGTGTTTTCATTGACCATGGGCATCAATACAAAATCAGCGTCAAACTCACGTGCGTGAAATGCCGCTAACGGACCCCACACAAATGCAATATCGGTAGTGCCATCTGCCACATCAGAAATAGCCTGGCGTGGAGGCTTATGATGACGAGTATCTGCCACCAATTGATAAGGCTTGATGTTTTTTAACAAGCCAAGCTGTGCGATTAAATTGGCTGGAGGGGTGCCAGCAATAACACCGAGTTTTTTATCGTCAAGCTTCATCTCCGACAAGGAGGTGCCTGTGATACCGGAGTCCTTTCGGTACACCATCACATACGCCGAGTGATAATACGGATTGGTGTTTTGCACTAACTCACTTGTGGTAGTGATACCAGAAATTAAATCACAGTCGCGCATACGCAAGGTGTTGCGAACAAAGCCGATAGTTTGCGGAAACCAAGTGTATTGAACTTCGAGCTCTAAGCGCTCTGCAACAAGTGCAATGATTTTGTTTTCAAAACCTTCTAGCTTGTCGTTTGAAAATGGCAGGTTGGCAGGATCTGCACATACTCTTAATATCGATGTGGTTAATGCCTGGCGGCTAGTACCAGCAGCTTGGGCATTTGCAACCAACCCAACGAGGCTAAGCAGAATCAGTAGCTGCGCGAAACCAACTATATTGCGTTGATATTTTTTCATGTTCTTATTCTTGGCAATGTATGAACACCTGTTGATACCTACAATGCCACATAACATCGGTGAAAACAAAAACGGGCCGCATATGGCGGCCCGATCAAGCCCCCTAATAGGGACTAAACAACATTATTTTTATAATTAGAGAGCGAATACGGTCAATGTGCCACCTAGCGATGTGTAGCTAGAGAGCGACTTGTACGCGCCTACCGCACCAAGCCCATCTGTGTCACCCGTTAGGCCCGCAGCAAAGCCGATACCTGCCCAACCACCTAGGCCAGAAAGAACTCCAACGTATTGCTTACCGTCATGCTCCCAGGTATTAACGTTACCGATAATGCCAGACGGCGTTTTGAACTTATAAAGCTCTTCACCCGTTTCTGCATTAACTGCCTTTAAGTAGCCTTCAAGCGTACCGTAGAAAACAACGTTACCAGCGGTAGCCAGCGCGCCACTCCATACAGAGAAAGGCTCCGAGTTAGACCATTTGATCTCGCCCTTCGTAGCATCCCAAGCAATGAAGTTACCTAGGTTGTCAGTACCGTTACCCAGTACCTTACCCGCAGGAAACATTGACAGAGTTGCACCAACGTATGGCTGACCAGCGGTGTACTCAACTTCAAACGGCTCGTAATCCATGCAAACGTGGTTTGTTGGCACATAGAAGAGCTTAGTATCAGGCGAGTATGCAGCTGGCTGTTGGTCTTTCGAACCTAGCGCTGCAGGGCAGATATTGGTTGAGTTAACGTCGGCACCATTTTGGTCAGTTGAGTACTCAGCAACAACCTGTGGGCGGCCCGTTTTCATGTCAACATGAGTAGCCCAGTTAACTGCCGGATCATACTTTTCAGCAACAAGAAGCTCACCCGTGACACGATCAAGTGTGTAGCCAAAACCGTTACGGTCAAAGTGAACTAGCGTTTTACGAGTCGTGCCACCAATTTCTTGGTCAGCAAGAATCATCTCGTTGATGCCGTCATAATCCCACTCATCGTGTGGCGTCATTTGGTACACCCACTTCGCCATACCTGTATCAGCATCACGAGCGAAGATAGTCATAGACCAACGGTTGTCACCAGGACGTTGCACTGGGTTCCAAGTACTTGGGTTACCCGTGCCGTAGTAAACAAGGTTTTGCTCAGGATCAAACGAATACCAACCCCAAGTTGTGCCACCGCCGATTTTCCACTGATCGCCTTCCCAAGTTGCCGTACCTGAGTCAACACCAACTGGTTCACCAAGATGAGTTGTCTTTTCAGGATCCATCAGGGTTTGATCATCAGGACCTGTAGAGTAGCCTCTCCACGCAAGAGAACCGTCGCTGATGTTGTACGCAGTTAGATGGCCTTGTACGCCAAACTCACCACCCGATATTCCAACATAAACTTTGTCGCCGTACACCATCGGTGCAGAAGTACCTGTCTCACCAATGCTTGCGTCACCATTGCTGGTGCTCCAAATAACTTCACCAGTTTCCTTATCTAATGCAACTAGAGTTGCATCCGCTTGATACAAGAATATTTTGCCATCGCCGTAAGATAAACCACGGTTCACGGTGTCACAGCACATAACCGGGATAACCGAGGGATCTTGCTTTGGCTCATACATCCAATTGATGCGGCCATCTTCGCTCAGATCTAGTGAATAGACTCGATTCGGAAACGGGCTGTGGATGTACATATTGCCGTCACCAACGACAAGCGGACCACCTTCGTGGCCACGAAGTACACCTGTAGAGAATGTCCAAACCGGTGAGAGATCACCAGCGTTGTCTGAGTTGATTTCGTCTAATTTGCTG
>CALJAA010000223.1 GCA_938028465.1 uncultured Granulosicoccaceae bacterium
TTAACCAAAATGACGCCGCTCTCAAGCGCTAACAAAGCGCCTTGATGCATGGTTTCGCGAATATCGTTTAAATCAGAATCACTAAATGTACCTAGCTTTGCCAAGGTAGCAAGATCTTGAAAGATGGGTAGCGTCGAAACAACTTGGTTTAAATCGATATCCCCTTCAGGATCAATTTCATTTAATGCATCGGGGATAGATTGAATAACGGCCCATACAGCAGAGATGCTGTCTTTTTCGCCGAGAAAATGCAGGTCTCTATGAGCAGTTCCGTCTATTCGTACCAACGTTAGATCCATCGCAGGTTTTCGTGCAATGCTCGCACAAGCCGAGTAAAGCATATCAATACCGTCAATAGAACGTGCGACGCGATCTGGATCTGCGGCGCGCTCGCCGGCATCAGTAAGTTGGATAGTTAAGCCACCTTCGATCGCCGCTAGCGGTACAGCCATCGGTGCGACACCCGTTGAAGCAGCAACAGGAGCAGCCATGGGTGCAGGCGCTTCGACCGAACCCAACAGCTTTAACAAATTAGGTAAGTGACTATTAGCAAACATCACACGGCTATAGAGCTGTACTAGCTCAGCCGCTTTCTTCTTTTCGTCTCCAGCTGTCATTAGCAACGATTGCCAATACCCAGGAGATGCCATGCCTTCTAAATGTAAGCATCGCGAAACTTGTTTTTCATTTTCCGAGAACGTTTCCATGCCTTCCATTAGCACAGCTCCGGCATGTCCAAGGCGGGCCGAAGCCACAGCGACATCGTCGCTTTTGGACGCGCGGTACTGCCGAACAGCTGACAACAAGTCAGATTTGTTCAGTACATCAACGACGTTCTTGACGGCTATAGACAGCTCGTCTGGCTGCATGGTGGTGCTCCGGTAACACTGCTCTTCTCTCCCCAAGTAATCGGCCGTTTTGAGAAATGGTTAAGCAATTTAATACCCTTCAAACCGTCAAGTACACCTCAGAATCAATTGTGCGTCAAAAAAATAGAATTTTATCTACAAATTCAACAAGTTGCAGAGATGGTTACAAATCAGCTTGCGAGCAAGGTCAAATATAAAATGTAGACTGGATCACAGAAATAACTACAGGCGAACGAGAGACGTCGGTGGATTAACCGATTAGAGCCAACAGTGTAAATAACAGTGAGTTGTTGAAAGGATAGAGAAACTAGCCAGAGGACTGGTCGGGGCGAGAGGATTCGAACCTCCGACCCCCACAACCCCATTGTGGTGCGCTACCAGGCTGCGCCACGCCCCGCCGACCGTTGTGAAGCATAACCGATAACTATATGTAATGAACGAAAAGATTAGGATTTAGCGTTGAATCGAAGCACACAACCCTCCGGCAAACTGGGTGTGATCGGCAGGCATTCGTCATCCCCGTGTAAGCGGGCTAGGTGGCCTACGGGGTAGAGGGTAGATCCTCAGCACATGTCATCCCCGCGAAGGCGGGGATGACAAATGTGTGGGAATGACAGTTAACTTGCGCGAAGAATGCGCAGGACGTCTTCGAGTTCTGTACGCAGCTGCTTCATTAGCTGAGTAGATTGTGAGTTGTCATCTTTTACTGCATCGCCAGCTAAATGCTGCCGTGCACCACCGATTGTGTAACCTTCTTGATACAACAGGCCACGGATTTGCCGGATAAGCATGACGTCTTGGCGTTGATAGTAGCGGCGGTTACCGCGGCGTTTGATAGGTTCTAGATCTGGGAATTCTTGTTCCCAATAACGTAATACGTGGGGTTTTACTTGGCAGAGCTCGCTAACTTCACCAATCGTGAAGTAACGTTTGCTAGGTATTGTTGGGAGTTCGTTATTGTTGCTGAGTTCCAGCATAAGCTTCTACCCGCGCCTTTAATTTCTGACCAGGTCTGAATGTTACAACACGGCGAGCAGAAATCGGGATTTCTTCTCCAGTTTTTGGATTACGACCCGGCCGTTCGTCCTTGTTTCGCAACACAAAGTTACCAAACCCCGACAGCTTTACGTCGTGCCCCGCTTCTAGAGCAATTCGTACTTCCTCAAAGAACTGCTCAACGAATTCTTTGGCTTCACGTTTGTTCAGGCCAAGCTCATCAAACAACATTTCGGCCATAGCCGCTTTAGTTAACGCCATTTCTATCTAACCTCTACACCCTTAGTACTGCGCCTAGCTCCTGCGATGCTGATGTCACAATAGTGGACATCACTTTCTCAACTTCGGCTTCCTCAAGAGTGCGCGAACTTTCTTGCATAATCAAGCCTAAGGCTATGCTTTTTTTACCTTTTTCAACCTTTTCGCCCACATAAACGTCAAAGGTACGAACAGATCTCAAAAAATCCGGCCCGTGTTTTTGCACACAATCGATAATTGCTTGATTACTGACCGATTCATCCACCAAAAGTGCAATATCGCGTCGGACGCTCGGAAACCGCGAAACTGGCTCCAATTGAGGCACCTTGGCTGCCGATAATGCCGCCAGAGAAACTTCGAACACTATCGGAGATTGCGACAGATCTAGAGTTTTCTGAACTTCAGGGTTCAGGCGGCCTATGTAGCCCACTGGCACGCCATTGACCATCAAACCGGCACTTTGCCCCGGGTGAAGGGTTTTAAGGTCCGTTGCGGTGTACTGGAGCGTGTCGGCGTTGGCCAAATTAAATAATGCATCAAGATCAGCCTTTAGGTCGAAAAAATCGAGCTCAGTGGCCTCTGTATTCCAGTTTTCAGGATTAGCATCGCCAACGACTAAGCCTGCCAACATCTGTTGTTGCTGGATGGTTTTATCGATTTGTAAATCATCACCATGGGAGGCATCAAGATAGAGGTCGAGCTCGTCAACTGATCGATCGTTAGTTGGTAAGAACCGTAAACCCATTTCAAACAACTTCATCGACTGCCATTGCCGACTTTGATTATGGCGCATGACACTGAGCAACCCACCCAGTAAAGTGGTGCGCATCACCGACATATCTGCAGAGATTGGGTTAGCTAAGGCCAACGGTATTAGATCAGCACGCAATGCAGTTTGTTGCTGCTCTTCAACAAAACTATAGGTGACGACTTCTTGAAAACCGCGATTAGCCAGTAACTGTTTTATTGCAATCGGCTTAACTCGATTTTCAGGCACAGGACGAAACACAGGATTATGTGCAGGCGACGTGCGAGGAATGTTATCAAAACCATAAACGCGGCCTATTTCTTCAACGAAGTCTTCTTCGATACGTAAGTCATAACGATACGAAGGTGGGTTTAGTGTCCAACCTGCAGGATCTTTTTGACAATCAATGCCCAAGCTTCCGAATATTTGCTCACAAGTTTTATCGGGCACTACAACACCGAGCAAACTTGCCAGGCGAGCACGACGTAACAGTACAGGTTCGCCACCTGGCATTCGCGGCTTATCTTGCCAATCACGTACTTGCCCTGGTTTGCCGCCAGTGAGGTTAATCATTAAACCGGTAGCGTATTCCATTGCTTCGCGTTGCAGTTCAGGATCAACTCCGCGTTCAAAGCGATGAGAGGATTCAGTATGGGATGAATAATGGCGCGGCTTACCAGCGATTCGCTCCGGTAAAAATAGTGCGCTTTCTAAAAATACGCGCGTAGTGTTTTCATCGACTGCGGTAGTTGAACCACCCATGATGCCAGCAATGCCTATTGGGCCGCTGTCATCAGCGATCACCGTGGTATCACCATCGAGTGTCACCTCACGACCATCCAGTAATTCAACTTTTTCGCCTTCAACTGATACACGCACTTGTATTGCGCCTTGCAACTTATCCAAATCAAACGCGTGCATAGGCTGACCTATCTCGAGCATGACATAGTTAGTGATATCAACTGCAGGGTTTATTGAACGGACACCGCTACGACGCAGCCGCTCTGTCATCCATATCGGTGTAGGGCCAGATACATCAACGTTATTGAACACACGCCCAACGTAACGAACACAGGCAGAGGATGGTGCAAGGTTTACGGTTTGCACCTCTTGGTGCGTGCCCGGTATTTCAGTTATCTCGTGCAGCTGCAACGGCATGTTGTTACGCGCGCTTAAGTCACGTGCGATGCCACGCACACTTAAGCAATCACCACGGTTAGGGGTGAGTTCGATTTCGAGTACGTTATCGTCAAGCTCAAGGTATGACATTAAGTCATCCCCTACCGGCGCATTATCCGGCAGTTCGATCAAGCCATCGCTTTGATCTGATAAGCCAAGTTCGCTTGATGAACACAACATGCCAAACGATTCCACACCACGCAACTTAGCTTTTTTCAGCTTGCTACCGTCGGGCATAGTTGAGCCAACATTAGCCAGTACCGTCACCATTTGCCTGCGCACATTCGGCGCACCGCAAACAATTTGCACAAGCTCAGCCGTACCGTTGTCGACTTCACATATGCGCAATCGATCGGCATCGGGGTGAGGCTTCACGTTTTCAACACGTGCCACAACCGTATCGCTCATGGCTGGAGCTAAGGAGCTGACTTCGTCAACTTCTAGTCCCATTGACGTGAGCTGCTCAGCAAGCTCATTTGCCTTAACCGGTGGGTTGATCCATTCACGCAACCATTTTTCACTGATTTTCATAGTGCCGCTCGCTTAGTGAAACTGCTGCAGAAAACGCATATCGTTTTCAAAAAATTGTCGTAAGTCTTTTACGCCGTAACGCAACATGGCTAGGCGCTCTACACCCATACCAAATGCATAACCACTAAATTGTTCTGTATCAATACCTACAGAGCGAAACACGGCCGGATGCACAATGCCTGAACCTAATACTTCCATCCATGAACCTCCGCCAATGCGAATATCCACTTCAGTTGACGGTTCAGTAAACGGGAAATACGACGGACGAAAACGAATCTCGCAATCATCTTGATCAAAGAACAATTTTAAAAACCCTTCAAGGTGCCCCATCAAATCAGATAAGCCCACTTGCTTATCCACTAACAAGCCTTCCACTTGATGAAACATGGGCGAATGAGTTTGATCAGAGTCGCAGCGATACACACGCCCTGGTGCAATAACCCGCAATGGTGGAGGGTTGTCTTTCATAAAACGAATCTGCACTGATGATGTATGCGTGCGCAGTAGGCGTGAGGCATCAAAATAAAACGTATCGTGCATCGCACGCGCTGGATGATGCTCAGGAATGTTCAGCGCTTCGAAATTGTGGTAGTCATCTTCAACTTCAGGCCCTAGTGCGACATCAAAACCCATTTGCCCAAACAAGGCATTGATGCGTTCGATTGTCATGGTGATTGGGTGCAGGCCGCCACTCATCGAAGCCCTTGCTGGCAAACTGAAATCCAAGGCGTCTTCGGCTAGCTTTTTCTGCAAGTCGGAGTTTTCTAAAACGCTTAAACGCTCGTCTAGCAAGCCTTGCACGGCTTGTTTGATTTTGTTGACGGCTTGGCCAGCAGCAGGCTTTTCTTCCTTGGGTAACTGGCCAATCGATTTAAGCGTATTGGTTAAGCGGCCTTTTTTGCCAAGCAATTCCACACGAGTTGTCTCGAGTTGATCGAGAGAGTCGGCGTTGGCAATCATCGCTTGAGCGTCAGTTAGCAATGAGTCGAGATCAAGTGACATGATGGACTAGCTCAGTATATTTGGGGGACAGTATAAGGTTGTTAAGCCATTGATCGCTACAACAAAGCGGGATGAACGAGTGTCATAGACAATTGATTGACAAAAAAAAGGGGAAAGCATCGCTGCCTCCCCCTTTTTTGCGCTGTCGTCCTCGCGTAGGCGGGCTAGGTGCCCTGCGGGGTAGACCCTTCTCGAACCGTACATGGATCCCCGCCTACGCGGGGATGACAAAATGCTGCGCTACGCAAAAATGCTTAAGCTAAGCTAGCTTTCGCTTTATCAACAATCGCACCGAACGCCTGGGCGTCAGCGATGGCTAGGTCTGCCAACATTTTGCGATCGATATCAATTTCAGCCTTCTTTAGGCCAAGCATTAGCTGGCTGTACGAAAGACCGCATTCGCGAGAAGCTGCGTTGATACGAGCGATCCACAGGCGACGAAACATACGTTTCTTTGCCTTGCGATCACGGTAGGCATACTGCCCCGCTTTGGTGACAGCCTGCTTAGCGACGCGAAATACACGACTACGTGCACCGCGGTAGCCTTTGGCTTTTTTCAGTACTTTTTTATGGCTGGCGCGAGCGGTTACGCCTCTTTTTACTCTTGGCATTGCGTCTCTCTCCTAGCGATTATTGGGCAACATGCGTTTGATCAACACGACATCTGACTCGTGGACCATTGAGCTGCCACGTAAATGGCGCTTTCGCTTGGTGCTTTTCTTGGTGAGGATATGACGCATGTGCGAGCTCTTGCGCTTAAAACCGCCTGAGCCCGTACGCTTAAACCGCTTGGCGGCTCCGCTTACGGATTTTTGCTTATTACCGGACACTGTTTGACTCCTAATGAGTGAATGAAAATACCGGCGGCGTCATAGTGTCTGTACGCTTGCTCGGTTAAGGGCTGGCTTGATTTGTACCTTTGTGAAGGTGACGAATCTACCAGGCTGCGAATACTAACCTTTCTTGGTGCTTCTTGTCTGCTAATGCAGGCCGCAAAACGAACGTCATCCCCGCCTTCGCGAGGATGACGGGAGTTACTTAGTTGGCAAATTCTTCCTAGGGGCCATCACCATAACCATCTGGCGGCCTTCCAACTTAGGAAACTGCTCAACCACGGCCAGTTCGCTAAGGTCAGCTTCTACTCGCTTAAGTAGCTGCGCACCTAACTCCCTGTGGGCCATCTCACGACCACGAAAACGTAGCGTGATCTTGGTTTTGTCGCCATTTTCCAAAAACTTGACCAAGCTACGAAGCTTGACCTGATAATCGCCGTCTTCCGTGCCTGGGCGAAACTTAATTTCTTTAATCTGAACCGTTTTCTGCTTTTTCTTGGCCGAGTGTTGCTTCTTGTTGTTTTCAAACTTAAAGCGACCATGGTCCATGATCTTGCATACTGGTGGCTCTGCATTGGGCGAAATCTCGACCAAATCAAGGGCAGCCTCCAGAGCTTGAGCACGGGCCGCTTCCAAAGAAACCACACCAACTTGCTCGCCATCGGCGCCAATGAGCCTAACTTCGGGAACGTCAATCTCTTCGTTCTTCCGATTTACTTTTGCTGAAATACCTATTCCTCCAATTGAGTCGCGCCACGTGACGCCACTTCGTCCATCAAACTGCCAGATAAACTATCCAGATCGATGGTACCTAAGTCTTTACCTTCGCGGGTTCGCACCGCTAATTGGTTGTTTTCGACCTCTCGATCGCCTGCAACCAACAAATAAGGTACACGCTCCAGGGTCCATTCCCGGATCTTAAAGCCGATTTTTTCGTTCCTTAAATCTGCCTCAGTACGTAACCCGCTATTTTGCAACACTTTGACTGCTTTCTCAACGTATGGTGCCTGTTTATTCGTAATATTCATGACAACAGCTTGAATTGGGGCTAACCAAAGCGGCAATTTACCCTCATGCTGCTCAATAAGGATGCCAATAAAGCGTTCGAACGACCCTAATATGGCTCGGTGCAACATAACTGGCACCTGTTTTTCACCATTTTCGTCAATATAGCTAGCATCCAATCGGCCTGGCATCGAAAAATCCACCTGCATCGTGCCGCACTGCCATACCCGTCCAATGCAATCTTTGAGCGAGAATTCGATCTTAGGGCCATAAAAGGCACCCTCACCTGGTAACTCTTCCCATGGCAAACCGGCTGCATCAAGCGCATCAGCCAACGCTTTTTCAGATTTATCCCAACTTTCGTCACTGCCTACGCGATTTGGTGGTCGCGTGGATAATCGGTAAATCACCTCAGTGAACCCGAAATCGGTGTAGATCTCATGCAAGAAGTTAATGAACGAGCTCACCTCTTCTTGTATTTGGCTTTCAGTACAGAAAATATGCCCGTCATCTTGTGTAAAACCACGCACTCGCATAATGCCGTGTAACGCACCCGACATTTCATTCCGATGGCAGGAACCAAATTCTGCAAACCGCAGTGGTAGATCACGGTAGCTTTTTAGCCCCTGATTAAACACCTGAACGTGGCAAGGGCAGTTCATTGGCTTGATCGCGTATTCTCGATCATCACTGCTCACTGAAAACATGCCGTCGCCAAATTTGTCAGCGTGGCCACTGCGCTCCCACAACGACATATCAACTATTTGAGGTGTGCGGATTTCTTGATAACCCTTGTCACCCTGCATCTTGCGCATGTATTGCTCAATCGTTTGATAGATAGCCCAGCCGCGCGGGTGCCAAAACACCATGCCAGGCGCTTCTTCTTGTAGGTGGAACAAATCTAGCTGCTTGCCTATTTTGCGATGATCGCGTTTTTCGGCTTCAGCTAAGTTGTGTAAATAGGTTTTGAGTTCTTTCTTATCCGCGAACGCAGTGCCATAAATGCGCTGTAGCATGGCATTGTTAGAATCACCACGCCAATAAGCACCAGCCACCTTGGTGAGCTTGAATGCTTTTAAGTACCCTGTATTCGGGACATGTGGGCCACGGCATAAATCCGTGAAATCACCCTGCTTGTAAAGGCTTAGATCCTCATCAGTTGGGATACTCGCAATGATCTCTGCCTTGTAGTCCTCACCAAGATCAGTAAAAAACTTAATCGCATCGTCGCGGCTTAGCGTCGAGCGCTCGATGGCAATCGCCTGGGAAGCCAGCTCACCCATGCGCTTTTCAATTTTTTCGAGATCTTCTGGGGTGAAAGATCGCTCAAACGCAAAGTCATAAAAGAAACCATCTTCAATAACCGGCCCGATCGTGACCTGCGCCTCCGGGAATAACTGTTTTACCGCTTGTCCCATTAGGTGAGCGCATGAGTGGCGCAGCAAAGGCAGCGCCTCTTCACTCTTGGTAGTGACAATCGCGAGGCTAGAGTCGTTTTCCATCACATGACTGGCATCAACCAGAGTGCCGTCGACCACACCAGCAAGGGCAGCTTTGGCAAGACCTGGTCCGATATCGGCGGCGACATCAAATACAGATACGGGATTGGCGAACTGGCGAGTGCTACCATCGGGCAGAGTAATCTGGGGCATTTTTATCTCCTGTGTCGTGACCCCTACACTAGGCCACGTAACTTTGTGACTCCTACAATGAGCCACAGGGTGCAAAACCGAATGCCAAGTGTAGTACAATTGCCAGCACGGCAGGCGCGTAGCTCAGTTGGTTAGAGCATCACCTTGACATGGTGGGGGTCGGTGGTTCGAATCCACTCGCGCCTACCACCTAAACAACAAGCCGTTCTCGCATTAATCCAGCCGCTCTCCCGAACGTCATGTAGGCTTTGTCTAGCAATGACTTAACTATCTGGCTAATACGCGGCATCAAACGAAGCTCATCACGATGTCACCAGACCTGCAAGATCTCACAGCAATCAATCCAATCGACGGCCGTTATGCCAGCAAAACTGCTGCATTACGCGAATACTTCAGCGAATTCGCCCTGATCCGCGAACGCACCCGCGTTGAGATTCATTGGTTAATCGCTTTATCTGACGATGCTGGTATTGCAGAACTTCCGCCCGTCTCTGACGAAGCACGTAAACAATTGCTCGCCTTGGCTGAGAATTTCTCGGTTGAAGATGCAGCCGCCGTTAAAGCAATCGAACGCACGACTAACCACGATGTAAAAGCAGTTGAATACTTTCTAAAGGACAAGCTCAAAGCAATACCGGGATTGGATGCGTATTTGGAATTCGTGCACTTCGCCTGCACTTCTGAAGATATCAACAACCTTTCCTACGCGCTGATGCTAAAAAATCACCGTGACGATTACCTGCTACCAGCAATGAGCGACCTGATCGGTAAGCTCGATGCGTTCGCGCAAGACACGGCAGCAGAACCACTACTGAGCCGTACGCACGGACAAACTGCTAGCCCTACTACTGTTGGTAAAGAAATGGCGAATGTGGTTATGCGTTTACGCCGGCAGCAAAAGCAAATGAATGAAGTGCAACTGCTCGGTAAAATTAATGGTGCAGTCGGTAACTATAACGCGCATATGTCGGCCTATCCTAATGTGGATTGGCCAACGTTCAGCAGACAGTTTATTGAAAGCCTTGGCCTTGAGCAAAACGCCTACACCACACAAATTGAGCCACACGACTTTGTCGCTGAGCTTTTTGATACGCAAGCACGATTCAATGTCATCCTGATTGATTTCTGCCGCGACATCTGGGGCTATGTATCGCTGGGCTATCTAAAACAGAAGCCTGTAGATGGCGAAGTGGGCTCGTCCACCATGCCTCATAAAGTAAATCCGATTGATTTTGAAAATGCCGAAGGCAACCTCGGTTTAGCTAACGCAGTTTATGATCACCTCAGCCGTAAGCTGCCTATCTCACGTTGGCAGCGTGACTTAACCGATTCGACTGTTTTACGTAACATCGGTGTGGGTGCAGGCTATGTGGCTATTGCGCTTGCTTCTATTACCAAGGGGCTTGGTAAATTGTCAGTAAACAGCGAAACCCTACAGGCAGATCTAAACGCGTCTTGGGAGGTAATAGCCGAGCCCATCCAAACCGTTATGCGAAAGCACGGCGTGGCTGATGCGTATGAAAAACTAAAATCATTAACACGCGGCCAGAAAATTACCGAAGCGGGTTTACAAGAATTTATTGCAACACTTGAGATTCCTGAGGAAGACAAAAAACGATTAGCTGAATTAACGCCAGCAAACTATATTGGCTTAGCTGAATCACTAGCGCGTGATAGCAAAGGCTAATAGTTGATGGACGTACCTAACACCGAACACATAAACTGGCCAAATGGATTAAGCACGCAACAGTTTTTAGATCAGTACTGGCAAAAGAAGCCGTTACTCATTCGCCAAGCGTTTCCTGATTTTGAAACACCGATTAGTGCAGATGAACTAGCGGGTTTATCGTTAGAAGAAGATATCGCCTCAAGAATCATCAAAGAAGCTGAGCCCGGCCAATTTATGTTGGCGCACGGCCCATTTGAAGAAACAATCTATGGCGAACTCGGCACAGCTAATTGGTCGCTGCTGGTTAGCGACATCGATAAACACCTACCCGATCTTGCCTGTTATTTAACACCCTTTCAGTTTTTACCTGCATGGCGTATTGACGACTTGATGATTAGCTTTGCACCTGATGGTGCATCCGTTGGTGCGCACGTTGATCAGTACGATGTGTTTTTACTGCAAGGCAGTGGTGTGCGACGCTGGCACTACGACTCCGGCGTAACCGAGTTACGTGAATCCACAGAAAACACCGAACTACGCATTATCGATTCGTTTAAACCTGACCATACCGCTGACTTACAACCCGGTGACATGTTGTACCTACCACCTGGTGTTGCGCATCACGGCATCGCTGTTGGAGATGATTGCACTACGTGGTCAATCGGGTTTCGTGCTCCATCGCATTCCTCTATTGTTAATGAGTTTGCCACACAGCTGATGGAATCATTTACACAAACACGTTACCTCGACCCACCACTCAAGCCAGCGGTAGCTGGTGAGTTACACCCAGACGCGATCAAACAGTTTATTGATATTTGGCGCAACTCCATTGAGATAGATGATGAGCAACTCGCTCTTATGTGCGGTAAGTTGGTAACCCAAAACGCTCATCTTGATAAATTAGAGCCTGATGATTCAGCGCCAGACAACGATGCGCCGCTTATCGTAAATTCGTTTAACCGGATGACTTACACCAGCGCTGGTGAAAAAGCTGCGTTGTTTGCCAATGGCGAGCAGTTCAAGTGTTCATTGGCAATGGCCAAATCGATGTTTGAAAAAAACGTTTTTACTGTGAGCGAAGCCAGCAATACCGAAGACAAGCAGCTGTTGATCGACCTCTTTCAGCAAGGTGCATTGATTGAAGCGGATTTTGAAGAAGACGACGACTAGCTACATTTTGTAGTTCTGTAACCAACCCAAGCCTGCTTCGGTTGTTGTGGTAGGTTTATATTCTGCTCCAATCATGCCGGTGTAACCAAGCCGTTCGATCGTCGCAAACAACTCTGTGTAATTTAATTCATCGCCGTTTGTAATGGGTTCAGCGCGTTCAGGCACAGACGCAACTTGAATATGCCCAATATGTGGCATCATGGTTTCAAGCCAATGATTGAGATCGCCGTGAATACGTTGCATGTGATAGCAATCGAACATGATCTTTAGGTTGTTAGCATCCACTGCCTGCAACGTTTGTAATGCTTGCTCAGCGGAATGCATAAAATAACCCGGCATATCATGGCGATTGATGGGTTCAATTAATACCGAAATAGCTAAAGCCTTCGCAACCTCGCACGCATAACTCAAGTTATCTAAGTAACTAGCCCGCGCATCACCGCCTTCAGCAGCCCCCGCCATAACATGCACGTATTGCGTATTGATGCTACCAGCATACTTAATTGCTTGGTCAATGGCCTGCTTGGCTTCGACCTCTCGCCCAGGCAACGCAGCTAAACCCGTCTCACCTATATTGCCAGCCACCGTATTGAGACTGAGCATACTTAAACCGGTTTCAGACAAAGCGTGATTAATAGACGACGAAGAATATTCAAATGGCCAATGACACTCAACCGCATCAAAGCCAGCACGCTTGGCAGCGCGAATAGCATCAGGAAGATCGAGCTCTTTCCACAAGAAGCCTAAGTTGGCTGAAAACTGAAGCATTGAATTGAAATTGAAACAAAGTAAACAGCGAAGGCCCTAGCATGACGCAAGGGCCTTCGTTTGACAATGTCATACCAAGAAAACTTAGTCTAGATCTAGCTTCTCGTGGCTTTGAGTTTCAGCACCACCACCCCGCGTGGTGTTTCCAGACACCACATGGATAGCATTACCTACCACTACGGCTCCACCGCTATGTCTTGCTGTGTTCAGAGTTTTGAGTGTGCGCCACTTTCGTGATACAACATTGTAGGCTTGCACTGTCGTTAGTGCAGAGCGGCTCGATCCAATCTCACCGCCAATCACGACTGCTTCATTACCTACTTGCACCACCATGGCCCCAGCCGTCGGTGTTGGGATATCAGGATGGTCGGTTTCCCACTTTCCCGTTTTAAAATTGTATACATCAGTATCTGTCACTGGGTTATTGAAAACGTTTGGATGATCTGTTTTACGACCACCAGCAACAATCAGCCTATCGCCTACTACAACAACATTGATATGATCACGTTTGTTTGGCGCACTCTTGAGCGTCTTCCACGTATTAGTGGCTGGGTTGTACTCATCAAACCAGTTTACTGTGCCGCCATCGTGGCCATTGGTATTGCCACCAATCATGTAGATCTTGTTTTTGTAGTTAACAACACCGCCACCGCCTCTACGACGATTGGCTGGGATAGTATGCCCTTGTGACCACTTTTTAGTGGCTGGGTTAAAAATTTGTACATGCGTTAAAACGTTTTCACTTGGGAAACAGCATGTCAACCCACCTACTGCATAGATCTTGCCGCCATAAACAACGGGTTGGAAGTGGCTGAAATCAGTTGTGCTGTTACCCTCTGTTGTCCATCTATTTTGGCCTGGGTCATAACGGTTAACGTTACGCTTGCCTCGACCGCTCATAAGATACATATCACCATTAAATGCAACGGCTCCTGCTTCGTGACGTGCCTGTGGCTTACTGCCGTCAGACGTAGTGACCGTCTTCCATCTTTCATTTGCGCTTATGCCGCCACCATTATCCGTAGGATTAGGGCCTGGGTCATCAATAACAACAACAGGTTCTTTAACTGTGATGATAAGCGAATCTTCTGAACTCAGTTCACCGTCGTCAGCGGTAAGCGTTAGGGTGTACTTACCAGCGAAGTCGAAAGTAACCTGTGTATTGATCTCAGATGTTTCATTAAACGTTGCGTTGCCATCGTTTGATGAGAACGACCACTGCGTGAAAAGCGATGACGTGGGCACACCATCGTCACTTACTGATGCATTAAGTTGCAATGTTTCATTAAAATCAATTGTTTTAGAATTACCGGCATTAACTATCGGCGCTTGATTTACGATTGGATCAATAACGGTGACTGTCATTGTGTCACTGCCTTCAAGCTCACCAACCTTGGCGGTAAACTTCACTTCGAATTCGCCTTCGGTGTTAATCACCATTGTTGTGCGCGTTTGATCACTAGCTTCAAAAACCGCATCGGCACTGATACCTACCATTTTCCATTCATATAATGGCAGTTCTGATGGTGTCGAGGTGAGCACAAGAAGAGCGGAAATCGGAAACTCCTCACCAACCATAACCGTTAGGTCTTCACTAACGCGAACAATCATCTCCGCTTGAGTTTCGTCTGAGATTGTAGAGTTGTCTGTGATTGTAGGGTCGTCGTCCGTCTTCGGTTCAGTAGATGGTGAAGAACCGCCACCACAAGCAGCCAAGCCTAACAGTGCCACGAGTGCTAAGGAATTACGGGGAGAGTTTTGAAACTTCTTATTTGAGTACATCATTACAACCGCCGTTTTTATTATTTTTATTGGCAAGTTGCTATTTTCACTGGCCACGATTGCCGTGGCAAGCCAGTCGTGACGGTACCGCTGCGGACATCACATTTACACTATCAGTTTTGTGTGCTGTGTTGGGTAAATCGCAGCATAGGCCCATTTAACAACAATTTTAGGGTATGAAAAAAGTGAGAACAGATCATCAATAACGCCAGTGACGCCTTAAAAGTCACGTGAGTTTTTAAAGCGCCGAATACTGAGTCAATCTACGTATTCACCTGGAAACTGAGGCAAGTCATCATCAATCTCGTGCCAGTCAGCTTTAAACGCCACAAATTGATGGTATTCGGGGCTCACTTGAATAGTTGAATCAACCCCGCCGAGGCTTAGATAGATGATGTTTGCCTGAGATTGATCTTTTGAGGCCAATAGCGAGCCACAGCTATGGCAAAAGTACCTTGTGACACGAGTAGATGATTGAAATATTTTTAGGTTGTCTAAATCACAAACCCACTTAAACGTATCTACACTCACCCCACCATAAGTCGCGAAGGCAGCGCCGTGGATCTTTCTGCAGATTGAGCAGTGGCAATGCAGAACCTCAAAAAATGCCTCTTCTGCCTCGTAACCGCACCGCCCACATAAGCAACTACCTTTGATCATTTCCATTGAGTAAGTTTTAGTCATTCCTTTTATCAACAACGTCTAATCACATTCATATTGCCGGCTTACTACCTAGCTAATGATGTACTGGCCTAAGCACTCTTCTCTTGCAAAGCCAACCACTGCAACGCAATAATACTAATCGCATTTTTGATTATGCCTTGATCCAACCACTCCAAGGCTTTTTCGATCGACACGATATGCACTTTTATATCTTCACCCTCTTCCTCTAAGCCATACAGGCCACCTGCGTTTGATAGATCGCATTCAGAGGTATAAATAAATACTTCTTCCGTGGTAGAGCCAGGGCTAGCGAAGTACTGCCTTGCTAATTTAACGCCCCCTAATTTAATTCCAGCTTCTTCAAAGGTTTCGCGAATGGCGACTTCTTCAGGCTGTTCGCCTTCCTCCATCATGCCTGCGATAACTTCCATCAACCACGGGTCAGGTTTATTGTGTCTGGCACCAATTCGAAACTGCTCGACTAAGGCCACTTGTCGCGTTTTAGGGTCATATGGCAGTACCGCCACAACATTGCCGCGATCAAACTGTTCACGCTCCTGAACTTCACCCCAACCACCTTTAAACAAGGTGTGCCTAAAGCCAAGTGCATGAATACGGTAGAAGCCGCTATGCAACTCCTTGTCTGAAACTGTTTCCCATTCTCTCTCCGTAGTTTTATCCGTAGTCATGATTGTTCCGCTCCAGTGGATTGTATAAATTGTTCTACTCGGGCAACATCTTCAAGGCGATCCACACCAACGGCTTTAGACGCTTCAACTTCGGCGACATGTATTTTGCCGCCGTTATATAGCACGCGTAATTGTTCTAGCTGTTCTGTTTGTTCTAACACGGCGGCTGGTAAGTTGCCATACGTTTTTAAATAGTCGCATCGATAAGCGTATAAACCTACGTGCAGGTAACTAAGTGGCAGATCGGTATCGCTATCTCTTATAGCCGGTATTGGTGAGCGGCTAAAGTACATTGCGTAGCCGTCTTTATCTAGCACCACTTTTACCCGATCAGGGTTAAGGTAATCTTCACGCGTTAACAAGCGAGTACACAAGGTACCCATGTTGGCCTCAGGCCGCTGCGCAAGATTAGTGGCTAACAAATCAAGGTGTGCAGGAGGTGTTGCTGGCTCATCGCCTTGCAAGCCTACAATGATGGTGTCGTCTGACCAGTCGCGTTGCATAGCGACTTCGCGTATGCGATCAGTGCCGCTGGGATGATCGACGCTCGTCATCTGCACATCTAGCTTGTGCTCTAGGCACAAGGCTTCGATATCAGCATGGTCAGTGGCAATGACAACGGAGCTAGCGCCCGATTGCTGCGCGCGATTGGCCACCCTTATCACCATCGGCACTCCGTTAATTGGGTGTAATACTTTGGCTGGAAATCGGCTTGACGCATATCGCGCGGGTATCACAATGCGGTAGTTAGGCAAGTGTTTCATGTTCTATCCGTTATGATTCCGAATTAGGGTGCTCATGTAGCTTAGTAAGCATGTCGCTTACTGCGAGTTTAAGACTATCACTCATATCAACGTCGATCTCTAGCTCATAGATATCAAGACTGTGTAGCGGTAGTGTTTTGATCTTCACTGCATCTTTACCAGTTACGATAACAGGGCCTGAGGGTAGAGAGGCAAAATCCGCTTCTGTATAGGCGTGATGATCATCAAATAGTACGGGTTTTATCTTTAGGTCTGCATTGCGCAATGAGTCAAAGAAACGCTGCGGTGATCCAATGCCGGCAACGGCGGTTACGGCTTTATCTTGCATCGCTGCTAGCGGTAATAATTCATCCGTCCATATTTGGCGCAGCTTACCTGGTTTTAAAAAAAAACTGCCCACCGGTACATCAGCTTCAACGGCGGCAGACAATCCCGGCACAGTTTGCAGTAGGTCGGCGGTGTGTGGATGCGCTCTTGCTACAGCAATCTGAACGGCTACAATATCCACACTAGCTAAGCGTGCGATGGGCTCTCTTAACGGGCCAGAGGGTAACAACATAGCGTTAGCAAAACCTGCATCACCATCAACTACGACAAGCTCAAATGCACGTTGCATTTTATAATGCTGTAAGCCATCGTCACTAAATGCTAGATCTACATCGCCTTCACTAAGCTTTTGCACAGCTGCAGCACGGTCAGTACACACCACGACTGGAACACCGGTTTTGCGATGATGTAACAACGGCTCGTCTCCGACTATCGCTGCCGTAGTGGTGTTATTAATGAGATACGGTGTTGGCTGCACCTGCCCACCGTGACCACGGCTAACAATACCGCAGCGAATGCCCTGATTAACTGCGCGAGCAACCAAGGCTTGCGTAAGCGGCGTTTTTCCGGTGCCACCAACACTAATATTGCCAACGACGACCACAGGGATGGGTGTTGGACTAACCTTGCATAGGCCTAAGCGATAACACCATCGCCTGCCAAAAGTCAAGGCGCCAAACAAGATCGACACCGGCAAAAGTACAAGCGCGCGTACGCCGCGGGTTTGCCAATGTGACGGCGCTGCACTCACGAAAATTGCAGTTGACGCAAACGCTTGTAATGAGATTCGGTAGCCATCAGCTCATCGTGTGTACCTACTTCTTTAACAGCACCTTGCGCCATCACAACGATGCGATCAGCTTTTTCTATTGTTGATAAGCGGTGAGCTACGACCAAGGTAGTGCGAGTTTTCATCAGCGCATCCAAGCCCATTTGCACCTTTCGCTCAGACTCTGAATCCAATGCTGATGTCGCTTCATCCAATATCAAAATAGGCGCATTTTTTAACAGTGCGCGCGCAATTGCCACTCGTTGCCGTTGCCCACCAGAGAGCATCACCCCATTCTCACCTACCATGGTGCTGTACTGATCATCCATACGCATAATAAAATCATGTGCATGAGCCGCTTCACATGCTTCGCGCAGCGCTTTATCCGTAATCGACTCTTTACTACCATAGGCAATGTTGCTGGCAATGGTGTCATTAAACAACATGACATCCTGACTTACATAGGCGATGTTATTGCGTAATGATTGGAGTTGGTATTCGCTCACTGGCGTATCGTTAACTAATATATCGCCAGAGTCGATTTCGTATAAACGCGGCAACACATTAACCAGTGATGTTTTACCGCTACCCGATTCACCCACAAAAGCAACGGTTTCACCTGCTTTGATGGTTAAGCTTACGCCTGCTAGGGCTGCTGGCTTGTCAGGCTGGTAGTGCATGCCCACATTTCGAAATTCAATCGATTCTATTGGTGCTACAAGTGATTTTGTGCCGGTGTCTAGCTCAGATTCAATATCGAGCGTGGCGAATAAACTTTCACCCGCCGCAATACCGTTTTGCAGCTGGTTGTTTAACGAGGTGAGTCGGCGCATCGGTTGAAACAATAACAACATCGCAGTGATGAACGATACAAAACTACCGACCGAAATGCGCTCGTTAATTGAACCACTAGAGGCAAGATAAACAATAATCGCCAACGCAACTGCAACCAGCAATTGTACGAACGGAACATTGAGCGCTTTAACTACTGTTTCGCGCATATTGTGTGCACGGTTGCGTTCGTTAACCACTTCAAACTGAGCTGTTTCGGTTTCTTGCCCACCAAATATTTTTATCACGCGGCTACCATCGACCGCTTCTTGAATCACGTGGCTAACATCACCCATCGAACCTTGAATACTGCGGGAGATTTCACGAAACTTTTTACCGACTCTGGCAACAATGACGCCGATGATCGGGCCGATAATCAAGAAGCAAAGTGATAGCTCCCAACTATGGTAAAACATTAAGGAGAGTAAACCGATAGCGGTAAAGGTATCTCTAACCATCACTGTTAGCGTGGTACTGGCGGCGTTAGCAACTCGCTGGCTATTAAACGTAATTCGGGAAATTAACTCACCTGAAGATGAGTGATCGTAAAACGAAGTCGGTAGCGTTAAATATTTAGCAAACACTTCGCCACGCAAGGTTTTGATGACCTTCCACCCTATCCATGCCATGTAATAAGTGGACACAAACCCGGCCACACCACGGATGATAAAAATCAAAATAATGGCAACTGGCACTAGCGCGATGGAACGAGGATCTTGTTTAACGAAACCACCATCAAGCATTGGCTTCATTAAGGCGGCAAAGGCGGTTTCAGTAATACCGTAGCCAATCATCCCTAATATTGCGTAAGTAAATTGCAATCGGTACGGACGGACATATCGCAGTAAACGGCGATAGGTGTCCATCGATTTAGGAGTAGCTTGCGGCTCGCTTTGCATGTCAGCCCGAGAATATAATGCGGTAAAGTTTAACCGCTAAGGACTATTTTGGGGAATGCGATGTAGCAATCGACATCTTGAGCATTCCAAGCTGAGCTGCAGCGTCCATCGCCACCACCACCGCTTGATGAGGTGTCTGAGCATCAGCTCGAATAGTCAGCGGTAAATCGCGCTGGCCATTCGTTATCTGATGAAGCGCAGCCTGCAACGCCTTAACATCATGTTGTACTAGCTCTTGATCATTGACAAAAAACTTACCCGCCGCATTGATCACAACTTCAATACTTTCAAGGGGTTTATCGACAGGATCTTGTGTGGCACGTGGCAACTGCAACGAGATTTCCGATTCTTTTTGGAAGGTTGTCGAGACCATAAAAAAGATCAACAACAAGAACACAACATCGATAAGCGGTGTGAGGTTGAGATCTAGCTCATCTGGCTGTTTACGTTCGAATTTCACGAAGCCGCTCGGGTTTTGATCTGGCGTTTTTGCAATACATCAACAAGCTTTAGTGATTCTTTCTCCATATCGATCACCAGCTCGTCTACTTTGCCTCGAAAAAAGCGATAAAACATCAGCGACGGTATCGCCACCATTAGGCCGCCCGCAGTCGTAACCAGCGCTTGCGAGATACCGCCAGCCAGTTGAGCAGGATTACCCACACCTACTGATGTGATGTTGGTGAAAACTGAAATCATGCCCACTACCGTACCCAGCAACCCAATTAGTGGCGTAATCGCAGCGATTGTACCCAGAGCATTGAGATTACGGTTAAGGTCGTGCACAACATGGTGCCCTACTTCTTCTATTGATTCTTTCATCCCTTCGCGATCTTGACCGCGCGACATAAGCCCTGCTGCGAGTATCCGACCCAAGGCCGATTCTTGCTGGATCTCACGAACTTTTTCATCGGTAAGCTGCTTAGTGCTAGCCATGCGCCATACATCAGCCACCAGATTGTTAGGCAGGATTTTATCCTTACGCAAATTGATAAAGCGCTCTGCAATGATGGCCAAAGCCACGATTGAGCACACAATAATTGGCAGCATGATAAACCCGCCAGCACTAACGATTTCTAACACAATAAATGCCCTTCTCTAACATGAGCGTAAAACGCGCACGCGTATCAGTCGGCCCTAAGGCCGAGAGGTAAAAGTATCACTGTATTTTATAGTGCATTTGGGCCAAGACGCAGGGATTTAGTGTGTTGTGTCATCCGCATGACGGGCAGTTATCCATGCCACAGCGGGAATAGTGTCGGATTTAGGCGCGCACCCCTACAATAATGAGGCGCGCGCACGATAATGCATCTGTTTGGTGATCAAAAATCAACCACATCAACCACCGCTACTCTGCTCGTCTTGGTTCACAACCCCTCGGGTACTGATCAATAAAACTACAATAGCGGCGACTAGTGACATCATCGAACCAGTCAACACACCAAGCTTCATCGAGTCAGCAAGCGCGGCGTCCAGGTTTTCATAGGCCAGCGACCCAATAAAAAAGCTCATCGTAAAGCCAATCCCTGTAGCTAAGGCGGTGCCGTACAGCATCAGCATATTTGCCCCTTCTGGCAGTTCAAACCATTTAAGCCGTATGCCCAACCATACGGGTAAGAACACCCCGAGCTGCTTACCAAAGAACAAACCTAAAGCAATACCTAGCGTGATTGAATTTGTGAGCATATCTAGCGTTAAGCCTTGCAGAGACACGCCAGCGTTTGCAAAGGCGAAGATAGGCAATATCGCATAGCTCACCCAGGGATGTAAGGAATGCTCAAGCGACCTGAGCGGCGAAACCGATCGATCAATTCGTTGATCCGGTGTTTGCGGCTTTTTGACACCGCGCGGCCTTAATGGAATGGCCATCGCAACAATAACGCCTGCGAGCGTTGCATGAATGCCGCTTTTTAACACAGCCACCCAAATCAATACACCGACCACGATGTAAGCAGCGGTTCGCACAACCCCAATGATATTCATAAAGGCGAGCACGGCTATACCGAGCCCAGCAGCGCTTAAGGCCGTTAGTGATAGTTCGCCTGTGTAGAACAAGGCAATTACGATAATAGCGGCTAAGTCATCAATAATGGCAAGGGATGCCAAAAATACCTTTACTTGCATTGGTATCCGTTTTCCAAACAGCAACAGCACACCCAGAGCAAACGCAATATCGGTTGCAGTAGGAATCGCCCAGCCTTGCAGCGCAACTGAATCTGATTTATTGACTAGATAAAACAATAAGGCGGGCACAACAAAACCACCCGTAGCGGCCACTACGGGCATTGCAATTTGCTTAACACTAGACAACTGCCCTTCTAGAACTTCTCGTTTGAGCTCCAAACCAACAAGCAGAAAAAACACTGCCATAAAGCCATCGTTTATCCAGAGCAACACTGACTTATCAACTGCCAACGGGCCGATGATGACAGCTGCACGAGCATTCAACGCATCAGCGACTACATGGGCTATCGGAGAATTGGCTACCGCCATGGACAACGCTGCTGCAAAGAACAGCAAAATGCCAGCGATGGCTTCTAGACGAATAAAGCGTTTTAATGTATTCAGCGGCACGATCATGGGCCCTCTAGTGGAATGACAACTAGAATAGCGGCATATATACTATTCGATAAAGTCGTAATATACTTATTTAATGATCGTTTTATCCGAAGCATTGTAGCGATTCTTTCGAGTACCCCTTTAACGAATAACTTGCCAAACTTCAGGCCTTAAGAGACAGAGAATTGATTCGATGCTTGTTTACATTGCGCTCGCACTAGGGTGTGCATTATTGTATTTTGGTGGCGACTGGTTACTCAAAGGTGTCACCGCACTCGGTGATAAATTGGGTTGGCCCAAAGCCATCACCGGCTTGCTACTCGTATCGCTTGGCACTAGCGCGCCTGAGTTGTTCGTGAGCCTTGGCTCGGCCTTGCAGGCTCATGGTGGCATGGCGGCCGGTAACGTCGTTGGGTCTAATATTATCAATATCGCGATTGTGTTGGGCTTGGCCGTTAGCGTCTCAGTTTTGCACGTAGAACGAATACTAAAAATACAGCTTTTAATGATGCTCGCACTAACGATAGTTGGCGCATTTATGCTTAGCGACGGAGTGGTTTCAAGATTAGAAGGCTTGTGCCTATTGGGTATGACTGTCGTTAGTTTCGCCATTGCATTTAAGCCCGAAAAAATAAATGCAGACACGTTGCTAAATGATGGTGGTTCACAACAAGCTATTACCGAACAGACCAACGCTAATCTCAGTAATCGTTTCGCAACGTTATATACCATTGTGGGCATTGTTGCTTTACTGCTTGGGGCTGAAGCCCTTATTTGGTCAGGCTTATCTTTGGCAAGCCAGTTTGGTTTACCCGAAGCGGTTATAGCACTAACCGTTACAGCTCTGGGCACTAGTCTGCCAGAAATTGCAGCCACCTTAGTTGCAGTTATCAAAAGAGAAACCAGCCTAGCCGTAGGCAATGTGATTGGTTCTAATTTACTTAATATTGGATTGGTATTAGGTACGAGCGCCTTGGTAATACCACTCCAGGGTTTCACTCTAGATAACCTCACATTAAGTGTGTTTGTATCATTAGCACTATTGATAACCCTACTAGGCTGGAAACCCGGTCACTACCCTAAAATAGTCGGTCCCATGTTGCTCACGACTTATGTAGCCTACGTCGTTATGCTGCTAAGCTAGAACCATGCGGCACCTTAACTACCATCACCTATTGTACTTTCATACTGTGGCTGAAGAAGGCAGTGTTGCCGCAGCCGCAGAAGCACTGCACATCACGCCTCAAACCATTAGCGGACAAATCAAACTACTGGAAGGTGTTGTTGGCCAACCACTATTTGTAAAGTCAGGGCGCGGGTTAAAGATTTCCGACGCTGGTCGAGCAGTGAAAGTCTATACCGATGAAATATTCAGCGCTGGCTTGAACTTGGCTGCCCAGTTGAGTAGTGATCAAATCGGGGCGACAGCAGAAATACGCATCGGTATAGCCGACTCTATCCCGAAACTTGTGGCCTGCGAACTAACCGCACCCATCATTGAACAAAAAAATAGGGTTAACCTTGTGTGCACCGAGGGCCGGTTGGATTCCTTATTGGCCGACTTAGCAGTACACCGGCTGGACTTGATCATTTCAGATACGCCAATGCCGTCGGGCTATGGTGTCAAAGCTTATAATCATAATCTGGGTAAAACACCTGTCGCTTTTTATTCATCAAGCAAGAACATTAGTCGCTTACGTAATCAGTTTCCGGCATCCCTTGGCACTGTACCTTTATTGATGCCCACTAAAAGCTCACCGCTTAGGCGACAACTGGATGCATGGTTTGAAGAACAAGAAGTGGAGCCCAACATCGTTGCTGAATTTGAAGATAGCGCGCTAATGAAAACCTTTGGGGATTCAGGCCATGGTGTGTTTCCTTCACCTGAAATCATTAGCACTGATATTCGTCAACGTTACCAAGCCAAGTCGATTGGTGTGGCCACAGGCGTGCATGAGGAATACATCATGATTTCACCGCAACGACGATTACGCCAAGATATAGTTAAGAAGTTGCTAGAACATGGGCGGGCGTTATTAAAACACTGACTCGCGCCCTTTCCAGTACGTGTCAACTTTCTCCAGCACGCCATCCTGATCCACGACAAAGCTCACCGCTCCGTTAGTACCTGTCATCCAAAGCTGACTACCAACAGCCTTATAACGTTTAATCACATCTACATGTGGATGCCCATGCCGATTATGACGCCCAGCAGGTATCACCGTGTGTTGTGGCTTCAAAGCTTGTAAAAACTCAGCCGACGAAGAAGTTGCACTACCATGGTGAGGCGCAGTCATGACGGTTATAGGCAAGTTAAAACCGCGCTCTACTAACTTAGCCTCTGCACTGTTCTCAATATCCCCAGTTAATAAAAAACGTGATTCACCGTAGTGAATTAACAACACGCAAGATTGATCGTTACGAGAACCTTTGTCGTACTCTGTAGGATGCACGAACGCAAACCAAACGCCATCCCATTGCCAGGATTTCCCAGCGGTACAAAATTTCCCTGCGTCACTATCACTCGCAAATACCTCGAGTTGGGGTTGTGATGCAATTAGGTAGTCCAAACCGGCTGAGTGATCCTCGTCTGCATGCGAGATAACCACCGTATCAACAGTACTGCGGCGTCGGGTTGCGAGGAACGGTTCCACAACACGCTCCATCATGGTGGATCCTCCAAAGCGCCCTCCCGTGTCAAACAGTAATGTGTGGTTTTTAGTGAATACCGCCACCGACAACCCTTGTCCCACATCTAATACATGAACTTCGAGCTGCTTAACCGTTGGCAGCCCATACAGGTAACATGCAACCGGCAGAAGCAAAACCAATGACCACCGCCGCAAACGCAGGCCAAGAGGCGCCACCATGACCGCCACAACCAGAAGCGCTACCAACAAAATAGATATGGCCGCTATCGGCAACGCAATTTGGCCACCGGGAATACTAGCGACGCTCTGCAAGCCAAGCATTAACCATTTCAATAGGTGCTCCGCAAGCTGCAAAGTGATGCCGGACAAGGTTGGCGAAATAAACACCAACAAGGTGGTGATAATGCACAAAGGCACTATCAAGATACCGACAAAAGGCACCGCCAGTAGATTAGCCACGGGAGAAATTAACGAACCGCTACCAAAAAACCAGGCAGACAATGGCAACATTAATAGGCTTAGCTGCCATTGCAATCGTATTGCTGAAAGCCACTTATTACTTAAATGTTGCCGACCTTGGCCGAGATAGATCAGCAGAGCCACAGCAGAAAACGACATGGTGAAGCCAATCGACAATACAGCGGTAGGATCAAATACAGCGATCAACAACGCCGCTGCACATAGGGCAAAGCTAGCGATCGATGAGCGCCTGGATAGCAGCCCAACACCAACAACGCATAACATGATTAGCGCACGTTGAGTTGGCAGGCTAAAGCCAGCTAGGCCTGCATAGCAGGCTGCGCATAAAAAACCAAAGACAATAGCAAACGCTGGCTTCGAACAACGAGAATGCAACGGCGCCAATAGCACCCACAAGGCGCTGGCCAAAAAATATGCAAACGTCGCAACTAACCCAATATGCAACCCGGAGATAGCTAGCAAGTGCACAGTACCGGTATCGCGTAGCACTTCCCATTGAGCATCAGTAATGCCCGCATTGACACCTAAGGCTAAACCCAATACCAGTGGCACAGTTGGCCCAGAAGACGCAGCCTTAATTTTTTCGGCGAGGCTTTGCCTGATTCGATCAATCGACAACCCGTACGCTAGGCTCATGCGCTTGGCTGTTGCCGGTGATCTGACGTAACCAGTGGCGTCGACTCGTGTAATAAAACTGTGACGTTGAGCATCGAAACTACCGGGATTACCCAAACCCGTCGGCCGTTTTAATCTAACGGAAAATTGCCAGCGTTCCCCCGCTTTTGGCGTTTGAGTAGGCCGATACCAATTGAGACGAATACGCCTGGGCTGTACAACAGAGCTTGATGTGACCTCATTCAAATAAAGCTGCAGAACACCATCAGATTGCTCAGGCAAACCATCCACTACACCCACAACTGTGATCTCAGTCGATCTCATTTCATCAGGCCATTGGTGGTGATTGTTTTGCTTGATGGCGAGGGCAGCGATCACTCCCCCCACCACGGCTGCAACCGCCATTAAACGCAAGCGCGGCAGCCAGGAACAGACTATAAATACGGTTATAAGGAGCAATAAAAAACCATACAGCTCACTCGAAATTGAATAAACTGCGAATTGACCCGCCAGTAAACTTAAACTGACGCGCAACATGCGATGACCACAGCTAAGGTTGTTGGCAATCTCGACGTTATTATCACTGTGTGTGTTGTTTCACAATAAATCGGACACAGTAATGCCGCGCGAATGGCTTCAAGGCCGCCTTCCCAATAACGAGAAAGTAAAAGCACAACTGGGCATGCAGGATGCTGATCAGGGGTGGCTTAAGAATCGGCTTTCTGACCCAGCTTTGTGGCACCTGAATAGGCGCTCTGCCGCGGGTGGCATTGCCGTGGGTTTGTTTATTAGCTGGGTACCAGTACCACTTCAAATGGTAGTGGCCGCTTTTATTGCTGCGGTGTTGCGCGTCCATGTGCCTCTCTCCGTGGTCATGGTGTGGTTCACCAATCCTTTGACCATTGTTCCATTACTGTACGCGGCCCGTTATGCCGGGTCAACTATTCTGCAAAAGCCACCGGGCACCAACATGATCGAACTCAGTTTGCCGGGGTTTTTCTCAAGCCTAACTCAAGCCGGCCCAGTTCTCCTTACCGGTGGGCTGTTCTGCGCAACCATGACGGCCCTATTTGGGTATTTGATTACTTCAATGGTTTGGCGTTGGGCAGCGATGCGTAGACGGCGCCGTCGGCTTAGCCGAACAAAAATAGCCTAGTTAGCGTTCTCAAGCTTACCACCGGTCAGCTTCAACACTCGCTGCATTCTATTAGCCAGCTTACGATCATGAGTCACGACTAAAAAACTCGTGCCCAACTCGTTGTTAAGCTCAAGCATCAGTTCATAAACATCCAACGCAGTTGCCTCATCCAAGTTACCGGTAGGTTCATCCGCCAACACTAAGTGCGGTTTAGTAACCAATGCTCTTGCAACAGCTGTTCGTTGTCTTTCACCACCTGATAATTCAGACGGCTTGTGACGGTGTCGCTTTGATAAACCAACTCGATCTAGCAAAGCGCCTGCATGTTCTTTTGCTTTTGCTGGTGAATCACCTCGTATCAACAATGGCATGCAGACGTTTTCGAGCGCGGTGAATTCGGGCAGTAAATGATGAAATTGATAAATAAAGCCAACGCTCTCATTACGTAATCGGCCGCGTGCAGCTTGGTTTAGATTTTTTAGATCTTGACCGTTGATGCTTATACTGCCGGACGTAGCTGTATCGAGGCCACCTAACAAATGCAGCAGGGTTGATTTACCACTACCGGAAGAACCAATAATCGCGATACGCTCGCCTGCTTCTATTTGTAGCGATAAATCATTGAGCACCTCGACACTCAAATCGCCTTGCTTGTAGGTACGGTTAATGTTGCTAGCCACTAACACTGGCCGGCCAGAATCGTTTGATGGGTTGTTACCACTCATTGTGCCGTTACTCATAAGACAACGCCGAAGCCGGGTCAGTTTGCGATGCGCGCCAAGCCGGATAAAGCGTTGCCAATACAGACAAACCAAAGGACATCATCACGATGTTTACGACACTAGGCCAACGAATATCCGATGGCATCTTATCGATGTAATACACTTCAGGATTAAGCACTGGGCCCGTGAATTTTTCGATAAAGGGCACAACCACATCAATATTGCTCGCCAGCGCTACACCACCCATAAAACCGACAATTGTGCCAATCAATCCAATTAACGTACCCTGCACCAGAAACGTCATCATGACTGCTTTGGGCGATGCGCCTTGGGTACGCAGGATCGCTATATCAGCTTGCTTATCCTGCACCATCATCACAAGTGTGGACACGATATTAAATGCAGCTACCGCAACGATAAGGCTCAAGATGATAAACATCATCGTCTTTTCCATTTTCACCGCTAAAAAGTAATTAGCATTTTGTTGAGTCCAATCGCTGACGTAATAATTCATGCCCACTGATTGGCGAAGATCACTCGTAACCAATGGAGCACGATTACTATCAGCAAGTTTAAGCCGTACACCGGTTACGCCCTCTTGCTTTAATAACTTGGCACTGTCTTGCGCGTGCATCACAGCAAGGTTGCGATCATACTGATACATCCCAAAGCGAAAGATGCCAGTAACAGTAAACCGTTTTAACCTAGGCACAAATCCCATCGGCGTAACACTGGCCTCCGGTGTGATAACCGTAACCTTGTCACCAACGATTGCACCTAAGTAACCTGCTAAATCAGAGCCGAGCAGCATGCCAAACTCACCGGGCACTAAAGCGGCATCAAGAGACTCTGCTCGCTCGAGTTTTTCGTTGAGTTCGGATACCTTGCCTTCTTCATCGGGGAGGATGCCGCGAATGAGTGAGCCAGTGGAGCGGCCGTTGTGAACCAACATCACCTGCCCCTCTACATAAGGTGCAGCACCTAGCACTTCCGGATGTTGTGATACCTCGTTGGCAACCGACTCCCAATCGTCCATCGACTCGCCCAGCCCCATGACAGTGGCATGAGACGATGCCCCAACAATGCGCTCAGCCATTTCCTTTTCAAAACCGTTCATAACGGATGTCACGGTGATGAGCGCGGTCACACCAAGAGCGATACCAACAATAGATATCAAGGAAATGAACGAAATGAAGTGGTTTCGTCTTTTGGCTCGGGTATATCTGAGCCCGATAAATAGTGGATACGGTTGAAACATGTTTTAGAGTTGTTGTTTAGCCATGTTGCTTAAAAAGGATAAATGCTGACATTCAGACCGCTGTACGCAGAATGGTTCGCAGCATTTGCCGCCAATCAACCGTTCACTTATCAGTATAGGAAATATGGGACAATTAGCGAAGGAATCCTAACCCCAGACCAAAAGCTTACTCAAATTGATGACAGGCAATAAACAACTTGTAACGCTATTGCCTGCCCCCGATCTGCCAAAAGCGCAATCTGGTGCTCAGCAAACATGGGGCCAGCTCTATGGCTGTGCTGAGGCATTAGCCATTGCCGATTACGCTGCGACGCAGTCTGGCTTGGTCGTAGTGGTCGCGGCCAATACAACTGAACTACTGCATTTAGAGGCTGAGCTGCAGTTTTTTTGCCAAGATCGCGTCGATTTACACACCTTTAGTGATTGGGAAACACTCACCTACGATCGAGTCTCGCCACATCAGGACATCATTTCCCAGCGCATCAAAACGCTGTATCACTTACCTGCGCAAAAAACCGGCATCTTATTACTCACCACGCCTGCATTAATGCTGCGTTTACCACCCGCGTCGTTTTTGCAAAAGCATGCCCTAATGATCAGCACGGGTGACCAGCTAGCAATTGATCAATTTCGTGTCAATTTAGCCGAGGCCGGCTACCGCAATGTGTCGCAAGTAGAGAGTCATGGCGAGTTCGCTGTGCGCGGGTCAATACTCGATTTATTCCCGATGAGCAGTAAGGTGCCATTTCGAGTTGAGTTTTTCGATGATGAAATCGAGACGATCCGTAGCTTCGACCCAGACACTCAGCGCGGTGTAGACAAGGTCGATCAGATCTCTTTGCTACCGGCACATGAGTTCCCGTTGAACGAAGAAGGCATAGCCCTCTTTCGAAAACAGTTTAGAAACACCTTTGAAGCCGAGAGTAAAAATTGCCCGATCTATCGTGAAGTATCGGAAGGCAGAGCACCCGCGGGGATCGAATACTACACGCCTCTATTTTTTGAAGAAACCTCGGTGCTGTTCGATTACATCCCCAGCGACGCTCAACTGATCTTTGCTGATGAAGCCGCTAAGTCGATGCAGCTGTTTTGGGAAAATACCGAAGAACGCTTTGAGCAACGGCGGCACGATGTTGAACGCCCAATACTGCCGCCAGATCAATTATTTTTATCACCGGCCGAAGTTGAACAACACCTACAAGACAGGCATTGCATCAACACACAGCGCTATGAAATAGAAAACCCCGGTAATAACGCCGCTAACTTACCTACCTATACGCCAGGCTTGTACCCATCTGAAGCACGCAGTGATCAACCCTTAGCTGCGCTGAAACGGTTTATTGATGATTTTAAAGGTCGTGTTTTGTTTGTCGCGGAATCCACTGGCCGACGCGAAACCATGATGGATATGCTGGTGGGCAACCAGCTCAAAGTTAAAACGGTGGATAGTTGGGTCGATTTTTTATCTGAGAAGCGCAACCTTTGCCTTACCACTGCACCGCTCGAGCGCGGCCTGCACTTGCCACTGCAATCGGTTGCGATCATCACAGAATCGCAGTTGGGCTCAGGCCGAATAAAACAGCGTGAACGCAAGCGGCCCACTCGTGATTCAGATGCCATCATCGCCAATCTTGCTGATTTAAACATCGGCGACCCTGTGGTGCATATCGACAATGGCGTGGGCCGTTATCAAGGCCTAACTAGGCTAACCATCGGCGAACACGAAAACGAGTTTCTGACTATTCACTACTTTGGTGACGACAAACTCTATGTACCCGTCTCAGCGCTTCATCTGATTAGTCGTTACACCGGTTCAAGTGCAGATACTGCTCCACTGCATAAGCTCGGTAGCGAAGTGTGGCAAAAGGCAAAGCGCCGGGCTGCTGAAAAAGCCTACGACGTTGCTGCTGAGTTATTAGAGATACACGCTAGACGTGCCGCACGCAAGGGGTTTGCCTTCCCGGGGCAATCCAATAACTACGAAGCGTTTAGTCAAGCCTTTGCCTTTGAAGAAACACCGGATCAATTCACCGCCATCGAGGCGGTAGTGAAAGATTTACGCTCACAACAACCCACTGATCGCGTTGTTTGCGGTGATGTGGGTTTTGGTAAAACCGAAGTGGCTATGCGAGCAGCATTTGTGGCTGTGGATGCGGGTAAGCAAGTGGCTGTATTGGTACCCACTACATTGTTAGCCAAACAACATCATCAAAATTTTATGGACCGTTTTGCCGATTGGCCAGTACAGATCGAATCGATATCACGTTTTGGTACAGCTAAAGAGCAGAAGGCTATATTGGAAAAGGTAGCCAGTGGCGGTATCGACATTATCATTGGCACGCACAAGCTATTACAAAAAGGGATAAAGTATAAAAACCTTGGCTTGGTCATAATTGATGAAGAGCATCGCTTTGGTGTGCGCCATAAGGAACACATGAAAGCACTGCGTGCAGAAGTTGATATCGTTACCTTAACCGCAACACCCATACCGCGAACGCTCAATATGGGTTTGGCGGGCATGCGCGATTTATCGATTATTGCTACCCCACCGCAACACCGGCATGCTATCAAAACGTTTGTTGGCGAGTGGTCAGATTCGCAAGTTCGCGAAGCTTGCGAGCGCGAGTTAGCGCGTGGCGGCCAGGTTTATTTTCTACACAATGAAGTGAACACCATTGAACGCATGACGCGCACCTTGGAGGAGATCGTACCCAATGCTCGTGTGCAATATGCTCACGGGCAAATGCGCGAATCAGATCTAGAAGCAGTCATGGTTGATTTTTATCACCAGCGTTTCAATATATTAGTAAGTACCACCATTATCGAAAGCGGGATCGACGTACCCACCGCTAACACCATCATTATTAATCGTGCCGACAAACTCGGCTTAGCGCAATTACACCAACTGCGCGGTCGCGTTGGACGAAGCCACCACCGCGCGTACGCCTATTTGATCACGCCCCCTAAAGGTGCGATGACGGCAGATGCTGAAAAACGATTGGCTGCGATTGAATCATTAGAAGATCTAGGTGTTGGTTTCACACTCGCAACACATGATCTAGAAATCCGCGGCGCAGGCGAACTACTCGGCGAAGGGCAATCTGGGCAAATACAAGAAATCGGCTTTACCTTATATTCCGAATTACTCGACCGCGCGGTTCAGGCACTCAAAGCGGGCAAGCTACCCGACTATGACAAACCTTTGGCATACGGTACTGAGGTCGATTTAGGTGTACCCGCCCTTCTGCCACAAGATTACGTTCCTGACGTGCATCAGCGCTTAATGCTATACAAACGTATTGCTAGCGCTAAAGATGCAGAAGAACTGATCGATCTAAAAGCTGAGCTAATTGATCGGTTTGGTTTGCTGCCACCGCAAGCGCAAAATCTCTTTGATGTAACGGCCGCCAAACATCGTTGCACTGAACTCGGTATTGAGCGATTACAGCTCAATCCTGGCGGTGGACGGATCATTTTTGATCCAAAACCGAAGGTTGATCCATTAACGCTGATAACGCTGATACAACGAAAGCCGGACATCTACCGCTTCGATGGCAAACAGACATTGAGATTTGTGCGAGAATTCAGCTCAGTTGAGCAAAGTCGAGAGTTTTTAGATGAGCTGCTTACCCTATTGTCCACACGCAGTAGCTAAGCAGAATCTGTTCAAGCTATTGTTCAAGTGGTAGTGAGATACTCAACATAGGCATTACATAAGGCGCCAGGCCCATGCAACTAACAAGCATTACGATCAAACTCCTGCAAGCACTAACGCAACCTCTCCGGCTGCTAACGCTAGCCGTGCTGTTACTCGGCCTTGGCGGAATGGCGCATGCCAAAGACTATATGGTCGAAGTGATTGTGTTTGAACACCTGGACAAGAATGACACTGCAATACCCGGCAACTTGATTTACCCCAAGCTCGCCCGCTCCATGGGGCTAACCAGTGAACGCGCTCAAAACGCCGGTTTTCAGTTGGTCACAGACGGGTTATCGATGACCGAAAGCGCTGAGAAGATTAAATCACAAGGGCGCTATCGTCTACTTAAGCATTTCGCATGGCGTCAACCTGGGCTAGAACGCAAAGAGGCAAAAGCGGTACGCATCAATCTTGGGCAAGCGACAACTGTCTATTTGCCAGAAGATCTAAAGCCTTACAAACAATTTATACCGGCCAGCAGCCAACCTCAAGCTGATCGCACACGCGAAATCAGAACAACCACAGTCAACGGAACCATCAAGGTATCACTTGGGCGGTTTTTGCATATGGATGCCCACATGGTGTTTACCGATACCGAAACAGGCACTAGCTATGGCCTGTCGCAAAGCCGAAAAATGCGCAGCCGCGAACTCCATTACATTGATAATCAACGCTTTGGCATCCTGACGCGTATCTTGCCCATTGAAGGTGACGCGGGTTCTTGAACCGCAATAATGAGCTAGTTACAACTCTGTAGGCTAGGCCACAAAAAACTAGCCACTGTTCAGTATCGGTTCAGTGCTCAAGCCCTAGCATCATCCTACGCAATAACCAAAGCGGGATGAACTCATGAAAACAATACTGACCACCACACTAATAGCGCTCACGATTTCCACCACAGCTTTTGCTGATCGTTCAAAGTCACGACCTAACCAATTTGTTGAATACGCGAAAGTCGTTAATGTACTACCCGTCTATAAGCAAGTTAGCTATCAACAGCCCAAGCGAGAATGTTGGATTGAAGATCAGCAGCATGTCATCCGTTATGAAGGCCATGACAAAATACGCCGCAACCATTCGCGCGGCAGTGGTGACGTCCTCATCGGTGGTGTTATTGGCGGCGTGATTGGTAATCAACTAACACGCAAAAGCAGTAACGGCGCTAGAACCGGCGCAACTGTAGCCGGCGCCATAATCGGATCAGCCCTAGCGGGTGAATCTAACCACCGAAGCAGCCGAAACAAGCGTCATCGCAGGCACTCAGATTCGAGCCATAATCGCTACAATCCTCAACCAGTTTATGAAACACGTCCCGTTAAACGGTGTGAAAATACGACGGAGACACATTACGAGGAACGACTTCAAGGTTACGATGTTACCTACCGCTACCGAGGTGAGAACTTCAAAACTCGGATGAAGCGAGATCCAGGCGACCGAATAAAGGTACAAGTATCGGTTCGGCCTCTAAAATATTAAACTATATCTGTAACCTGCACATATCAATAACGACAAAGGCGTAAGGACATAGCCGCAGGCACATAGGTACAACACATAGGTACAGAAGGGTAAGCACAGAAACATATGCATACACTAAATAAAAAGCAACACCAAACAGTCGCTCAGCCGCGAGGCTTTGCGACTGTCTTGGCTGCAGTTTGTTTGTTGCTTGCGTTAATGTTTAGCGCAACGCCAAGCTACGCTGATGCTAGTAATCGAAAACAAGCGATCAACCAAGCACTAGCACAAAGTGGTGGTAACGCTGAAGTTCTTGGCGTTAGAGAAATCAGCAACGGCAATGGCGGTGTTACGTTTGCCGTTAAGCTGATTAGCAATGGCCGAGTAAAAGTCATTAATATCCCTAAAACTAAGAGCGAGTAACTCCATGCGCGCGCTAATCATTGAAGACGAGCAAGCACTAAGAGAACAGCTAGTTGAAGCCCTACGTGAACAAGGGTTTGCTATAGATGAAAGTGGTGACGGTACCGAAGGCTTGTATCTAGCCACCACCATGCCCATTGATATCGCCATTGTTGATCTAGGCTTGCCTGGCATTGATGGCTTATCAATTATTAAAAAGCTGCGAGCAGAATCATGTAGCTATCCTGTATTAATCCTTACCGCACGCGATAGCTGGCAGGATAAGGTTGATGGATTAGAGGCAGGCGCTGATGATTATTTAGCTAAGCCGTTTCATATTGAAGAAATGCTTGCACGCATTCGCGCCCTACTTCGCCGCTCTGGCGGTTTTTCAGATTCATTACTACAGTTTGAAGGCTTATCGATAGATACGCGCACACAGCAAGTGGTGGTTGGCGACACCACTGTGGCGTTAACTGCTTACGAGTATCGCGTATTGGCCTATCTAGCACTCAATGCAGGTTCAGTTATCAGTAAAGCTGTTTTACTAGATCATCTCTACGATGAAGATACCGATCGCGATCCAAACGTGCTGGAAGTGTTTATCCGCAGGCTTCGACAAAAATTAGACCCAGAGAAAAACCTTGACCCAATAGAAACCTTACGTGGTCGCGGTTATCGCCTTGCCCTTGAGCGCAGCGGCGAGTGAATTCGATCTCCACTCGGTTGCTTATTAGCACCGCTGTTGTTCTATCCATATTTTTCGTGCTGATTGCGGTGTCAGTGAGTTACTCCGTCCAACAACGCGCGGAAGCTGCACTAGTTGATCGCCTGCAAGGCTTAATTTACGGCGTATTGGCCGCAACTGATGTAACCGCCGATAAGCAATTATTGGTTAGCCCTGATGAGCTCCCCGATCCACGCCTTATTCAATCTACGTCAGGCTTGTTTGTTGAGATGGTTAATCCACAAGGTGAGCCGTTATGGCAATCGCAATCGTCCACCTCGTTTATGCCCCCAGTGGCCAAAACACCAGTAGGCGAATGGGCATTTGAACAAATTGAGAGCGATGCCGGTAAACGTGTACATCGACTTCAATTAGCCACTGTTTGGGAGTACCAACAAGGCCAAGATTTCCCCTTCACCATACAAGCTGTGGCACCGGCTGAGAGTATTAATGTGCAACTGCGCCAATTTGATCGCAGCCTGTGGATAAGCCTGTTCGCCTCAGGTATCGCCTTGTTACTAATGCAACTGTGGATACTGAGCAAAAGCCTCAAACCACTGAATACCATTGGCGAGGAGCTTGCGCAAATCGAACAGGGCGAGAGAGATCAGCTGAGTAGCAAAGTGCCCATGGAGTTAGCGCCATTGGCTAGTAGCATAAACACGCTGCTTACCAGCGAACGTAATCGGCACAAACAATATCGGAACCTGTTGGACGATTTAGCCCACAGCCTTAAAACGCCATTGTCAGTTTTAAAGAATCTAGGAAACCCAACCCATTCAACAGACAACAGCTTGTTAATCACCGTGGATGAACAAACCACGCAAATGCAAAGCACCTTACAACGCTACTTGCAACGCGCCACCCAAAGCACACCACAAAAGCTAGCAGCTGCCATTAGTCCACTACCTGTCATTGAGCGGCTAGCTTCCTCTTTACAAAAAATCTATGCAAACAAGGTTAGTATCG